>NZ_JBFRUJ010000025.1:0-17168 GCF_041474575.1 Vibrio sp. 10N.222.51.C5 | reverse complement strand
GGTGAGAATTTAGCAGTTATCAGACATATAGCTTTAAATCTGCTGACGGAAGAAATCAGCTTCAAAGCAGGGATCAAAAGAAAGCAGAAAAAAGCGAACCGCAATAACGCTTACCTTTCGCAAGTCCTTGCAGGGCAAGGGGCTTCGTAATCTTGCCCTGAGGTCGAGCTTAGACAATGTCGGGTCGGCCTCAAGCAGTAACTCAAGCATCTCCTGCTGTGTTAAACCTCGCTCCTTTCTGGCTTGTTCTAAGAAGTGTGCAAACGTGAGTGGCATTCTTTGTCCTCGATAATCTCTATTATGGTAAGTATTGTTCGATTGCTTATGTAATTCAATCTTCTTTTATTAGAATTTAAACTATAGCTTATCGGGCAGGTTTTTATTATAGATGTAGATAAAACGAAGGTAGGTATTACTAGCTTTACTGTTGATGGTTTTATCGAATCGGCATTTTCGGCAAATGGGATTTTCAAATGCCCAATATTTCTTTTCCAGTGTTCCGCATAATTTATTTCGTCCTGTCACCGATGAGCGTTAACAAATTTAAACGCAGGAGCGGGATTACTAATTTATGAAATATTTAATCTTTAAAGGAAAGTAAAATGTTTAACTTCAAAAAAAGCGCACTAGCATCAGTTCTTCTTATGGGTATGGCAGTAAGTGCAGGTGCTAACGCATCTTCAAATGCTACTGTTATATGGAGTGGCACTGTTCCAGTAACTAACGCATCAGATGCACTTATCATCACTGGCCTAGGAGGTGATACAACAGCGCTTAACGGTACTATCACTCCAAGCACAGACGGTGTGTTTGAATCAGATACTATCGTACTTGAGTCTCACTTAAATGATGGTGATGCTGTTACTCCTGTTGTTGGTGCATTAGCTTCAGCTAACTGGACTCTAGTTGATGCATCAGTAGCTTTTGACGGTGTGGCAAACCCATCTCAAGCTGTTGAGATTAATGTAAATGGTGCACCAGTAGCCGTTGGTGATGTTGTTTCTGGTGAAGAAACTATTTCAACTAAAGTTATGCAGACTGCTGTATTACCTGAATCTGAAGTAGGTGGAACTACTGTTCAAGCATCAGTAACGGTTATGGCTGACCTTGTTTAATTTGTAGAAAATTCCCGATTCAAAGGCTCGTAGTAATTACTACGAGCCTTATTTCTCTACGATGGTAGTCAATATGAAAAAAGTTTTAATACTATTGGCTTTCATGAGTATGAATGCCAACGCCGATTTCAAAGTGCTTTACATTACTACGAGCCTCGATGTAGGCAAACTTTATACAAATTCAATTAATTCTGTTGAATTTATTCCGGCAGTTCTGGAGTTGACGTCAAATCAAGACAAAACAAAATTTGATGATGTTAATACCACATTAAGAATTGAAACAGATATACCTTTTGAGTCTTCGGATATTCCTTATATTTCAACGTTAACAAAAAATACGTCAATTTGTACGGACTACTCTGGAGTGAGCAATGTTCAGGATGATTTCGTTACATTAACGATTGACGGGAAAAGTTTGTCAGAGGGTGAATCCGTCTCTTTTTCAAATTTCAATTTAAATGATGGCGACAATAAGTATAGTGAGCATGACATTATATTAAGTTTTCAGTCATTTAAAGATATCATCACAGCGGGCCAAGCGGAGAGGTGTAATGGTGAGATAGAGTTCAATATAGAGGTAGATATATAATGTTCAGGTTCAAACTCATAACAATGGCAATTTTAGTGCTATTGCCTGTGTATTCGTATTCAAGTTATAGTCAAAATGTTCTTGAAGGTTTTGAAGAACTGTTTGAATTGAAAGAGTCAACAGTCCGTATACGTAACTTAGATGGTTCCCTTACTTCACCGATCCCATTTTTAACGTCGTTTAACACGTTAAAATTAGACTCGAATAATAAAAAAGCGATCGCACAGGTATCTGACTATTTAAATGATAATACAGTGTCGGCTGAGTACCAGCAGAAGATCATAGATCAATTAATGGTTGGCATACAAGATCAGTCTGAGTGTTTAGGTAAGCTCGATGAGTGTGAGTTGTACCCAGAAACGTTTGAGATCGTTCATAACTATAACGATCAAGAAGTCTATCTTTTTGTATCTCCACAGGTGTTGTCATACTCGAATCTCGATGAAGAACTGGTATACCACTCGTCTCTGAGTCAACACAATGGGTTAATCAATTCATTTGATCTGTACGTGAGTGAATATCAAGATCAAGACTCAATCGTTTCTTTAAATAATGAAACGACACTGGGGCTACCTTACGGATACCTCAAAACTGATTTCAATGCCAACAACAGTGATAACGGTTCTGAATTGTATGAAGCGGCATATCATTTAGATATCGATTCTTACTCAATAAAAGCGGGTCATTTTGAATTTGAGCCAGAGGTTAACTCAACTGACTTCCTGAATAACACCGCTCGAGTTGCTCAAAACTCGCTCACGGTAGGTACCTCTAAAAAGTTGCTCGTAGGCGGACATAATAACGACAAAGTATTGAGCTTTTATGCGCCAACAAGTGGCGGTGTACAAGTTCTTCGTGATGGTCGATTGATTTTTCAAGATAACGTACCAGAAGGGCAGAACTCAATTCCTTACAGCAAGTTACCATCTGGTCGCTATGAAGCTGTACTTGAGGTGACAAGTGGTGGGCAAGTTGTTAATACCCAGACTTATCAAGTATATAACACCAAAGGTGACTCTCTGACTCAGGGGGAAGTGGATTTCGTTGCCACTGCGGGTATGTTTTCAGGAAGCCATTACGACTACACGGAACATGGCATTCAAAATATTGAAGACGATGTTTATGGCAAGGCATTAGCTAACTACCAACTCACCCGTTCGTTGCAAGTAGGCTTGGGCGGCTTGGTCACGGACAGTGGCACTATGTACACCGTTGGTGGTGCATACAATCTGATTGATTGGGATTTGAGTACTGAAGCTGTGTACAGCCAATTCGAAGACGCATCTCACTTTAATGCTAATATCGGTATCCCTTATTTAAGTCTATCTTATGAGTCTCTCGATAATGAACTTGGTGATCCAGTTGCTTCTTATATGTACGGATATGCCGATTATTCACGTCTATCGTTGAATTCTTCGTACAGCTTCCGCGGTGGACAATCTATGTATGCGGTTTACTCGCTTAATAACGACAAGCAGTTAGACAATTTAGGTAACTCGGATGAACAGGAACAGCAGTTTATTTCCGTTGGTTACAGCACGCCCACAGTTTTAGATTCGCGAGTTAATATTAACGTCGATTACTCTGAGGCGACGGACGACATATCAGTTAATTTGTTATGGAGTGTCCCGTTGTCAGACACAGTAGAAACTATCGTGGGCCTGACGAGTGATAGTGATGACATTAATCAATTTAAAACAACAGTAAGACGAAATCAGTTAATTGACTCAGACTCCTTTAATACGTCGCTTGAGGTGAGTAACACCTACGATCGACAACAGGATGATATGTATCAAGATGCGTTATTGGCGACCAGTGGCACGACTAAATACGCTCGAATGAATGCCTCCGCCCATACGTCCACCAATGGTACGAGTGGTATCAATGCTGGCTTGTCTAGCACTCAAATCGTGACGACAGACGGCGTTTATATTACCGATAAAGCGGCAACGTCTTATACGCTTGTCGATATTCATCAGTCGCAGAATACAGAGCAGACGTTTGATGAAAAAGGTTACTTCTCTCTTAAAAAAGAAGGGCGAAACAACAGTAAGTTCATCGTATATAACGATGAAACAATTGTGCCTTTGGAAGACTATAGTCAATATCGTGCGAAATTTGATTCAGAGAGCGTTGATCTTTACAACTCTGGTGATAGTAACGTAACCGTGTTTACACACCCAGGTACGGTTGCTTCTATTGAGCCAAGAGTTAGTCGCGTCGTTTCGTTTGTCAGCGCCTTTAATGACATATCAGAACAGCCGATTACAGAAGTGGAGTGTCATGGAGAAGGTTGTATTGAAGTCAATGAAATGGCCGACGGTGTTTATAGAGTAACCGTATTGGAAGGCATGAACTTTGAATTGTCAGCGAAAGAAAGCCAATGCTTACTGCCTTATGAATTTACTTCAACAAATCAGATGAACTTTGGTCAAAACTATTGTTTGCCAATAGCTCAAGAAAAGCAGATAGATTTGATTGATGCAGATGAACGACTACAAGCGATGTATTTAGGTGCATACGAAAGCTCGATTGAACTGAATAAAGCGCTTAAAAAGCTCGAGTCACACGGTTATCGAATTATTCAGAAAGAAGTGGGTTCGTTTAAGGCAATTTATATAGCGCATGAATCTATAAACATGGCGGAAACAATAGCGCTTCATAAAAGAGATATCGATCAGTTAAAACTGTTGGCAAAGCGACTTTATCGCACCAACGCCATTACATACCCAGTCGCACAAGTTAATTAAGGAGTGGGAAATGAAATCCAATAAAGTTCTACTAAATTTAGTATCACTCACCGCTATATTGTTATCTATAAGTGTACAAGCTTTTACGGTAGATAAAATGGTTATTGTCTCTGATGATAAAGGGAACGGTATCGTTACGTTAACCAACGACGAGTCTCACCCAATTTTTATCCAAGCAAAGGTGGATGAAATAAATATTATTGATGGAGAACAGGTAGAAAAAAAACAATATACAAGAGACAACTTAAACGATTGGAAGGTGTCATTAACGCACCAGAAGGTAGTTATGAACCCTGGTGAAGAGAAAGACATTGGCATACGTAGTTTATGCCACAACGCTGCATGCGATAATTCAAAAGATTTGATGTTTATGCTGTCTTTTTCTCCAAGTAAATACAGACCTGGTGAAGTAGTGAGTGGTGTGGAAATTAATTACGGATTCGCACCTGTTTATATTATTCCTACAACACAACCGAATTATTCTTACGAATTAACCAACAACGGTGATAGCCTTAGAGTCGAAAATAAAAGTAATACCATGCTCAATTTTTTTGTAGATGCATGTGTTGCTGAAAACAAAGCCCAATGCAAACAAAAATTTACGGTTGTATCGGGAAGGAATAAGACGTTCCCTTTAACCGAAACTATGCGAAATAACGAGTTGACCATTACCGTGACATCTCACGACAGAAGCTATTCAAAGAAAGAAATGGTGACGAGAGGTAAAATATAATGCCTAGACCTATCCTATATATTGTAGCGTTTATTGCATTAATGACGACAAGCATGGCTCAAGCTGCGTTTGAAGTTCGCGCGGAAGTGAAGGCTGGTGGTGTTCGTTGGGACAATGTGACACGTTACAATGGTAAAATGCTGCCAAGTACGTGGGAAACTCCTCCTATGTTGCAGGCTTCAGAAGCTTGGGCGGCCGCGACATTTTCGGGTACACCTCCAACAGAGATGACTTTAATTGGGGGAAATGGGAATACTTCACCGTCAATATCGATCGATATATCGGGCGTTCAATACAATACTACTGGAATTGAATTTGCCCAGTCAGCGAATACGGTAGGTGGTGGGTGCTCATTTGATGAAGTGTCACTACCGATTGTGACTGTTGAAGGTCCAAACTGTGTTTCGTCTGTTCGATTAATTAATAAACAAAAATCGAGCCCATTTATTTTCCTGAGACCTATTTTCGATATTAACGAAAGTGAAATAGTGTCGGCATTAAGTGGGCTACCAGAGGGGCAATATTCAGCTTCAGTGCCGGTAAATATTCGTTACTACTATGAAAATGACGGCATTATGACTTATCGCAACATCAATGAAGTGATGTTGTTTTCATTTGATTATCAGCCTGTTCAACTCGACAGTGTTTTTGTAAGTGGAGATGGTGTCATGACGCCAGTCTACGACACAATTGGCAAAAGAATAACATCGACAACGTCATTTGATATTACAGCGAACGGCTATTTTAATGACGGAATTGTTTTAACAATGCCCTTACAGTCATACGAATTGGTTAATTCAAGTAACCCTGGTGTGGTTATTCCTTACAGCATTCATTGCGATCAGTGCAGCTCTGGTAACTTAGTTGATGAAGGACAATTAATGTATCAAACAACGGCTATTTCAGAAGGAGCTGGAGTGCAAACAAGTATTAACTTTACTTTAGACTTTGATTACGATATTGAGGGCAGTTCTGCTGTTTCCGGAGATTATTTTGATGAAGTAACGATCATGTTGGAGCCTGGTATTTAAGATGAAAAAAATGAACTTAATGTCATCGATTATCGCTGTGTTCTTATCCATAAGTGTATCAGCAGAGGAGCTGCCTATCCAGATGAGTGGTGGCATGACGTTTTCTGCATTTGATGACAACATGGGACAGACTGAAGCACTTGGTTATAAGGCGGCGGTTGGATATAACATTAGTGAAAACGTACTATTTGAACTTGGCTATGCTGATTATTCTGCTTTTTCTGATTCGGAAATAGATAGTTTACGTGCGGTAATGGTTGAAACCGACTTATTGCTACCCGTCAGTGAATTTGCCTCCTTGTATGCAGGAGTCGGGGGCGCGTTTTCTAGTGACGACACCAATTTTACGGCATCGCTTGGTCTTAAATACCAATTGAGTAAAAATTGGAGCGCCGACCTTGGTTACCAAGGCGTCTTTGATTTAGCTCGTCAACAAGACGATCTATACGCATTTAATGCACTGTTGGTTTATCGTTTTTCAAGCAATGAAGCCGCAGAAGGCCTTTCAGATATTAACCCAAGGCCCAATGTTGACCAGCTTGTTGAAGAGTCGACCCAAGTATCAAGGCCGAAAACCCAATTGGCGTCTATTGTCCCAATTAAGAAGGCGCCATCGTGTCAGCAGCGTTTAGTTGAATACCGAGTGGTTCCTGGCGACTATTTGCACCGAATTGCAAGAGCATTTGATAGCTCACTTGATGAATTAGTCGAAGCAAATCCAAATCTTAATAATCGTGATTTGAATTTGATTTACCCTGAAGAGAAAATACTTTACCCGAAAGTTAGCTGTTTAGATTAAGTTGCCTTCCTTGAAACAGAAACACTGCCAATTTTTTGGCAGTGTTTCTTTGTTTGTAGCAGAGAGTATCTCGCCAATGTAAATGATATCTACACTTGTTTAGCTATCTCGCATCTTGCGTTTTTGAAATTCAAGAGTGCCCAATACCTTTAAATCCGAATGCGCGATACTGCTCACCAATCGAGCTACTCACCTTTTATCGTTTGGGCTCGCAAATATGCTAATTAATACCTCAATTATATGCATGAAGGTCAAATATAAGAGAGCGGAGTAATGATCGGACCAAATATTTTAAACATGTATGTACTCATTCTTTTCGCGCTTGGTGTTATATACGCGCTGAGCAAAATAGACGAGTAGTATCATAAAATTTATTATTTTTAGTAGAGAGAAATATGAAAATTAAATATAATCTATTAACAGTATTCGCAATTTGTTCAGCAATGACTTCTACTGCTGCCAATGCTTTTAATGTCGACAAGATGATTGTCGTCGCGGATAAAAAGGGCAATGGTGTCGTGACACTTATTAATGATGAGTCTCACCCGATTTTTGTTAATGGAAAAGTACAAGAAATTCAGTTTATTGATGGCGACAAAATCGTTCGTAATAGTTATACAAGAAACAATCTAGATGATTGGAAAATATCTCTTACGCACCCAAGATTAGTTTTAAGACCTGGTGAAGAGAAAGACGTGGGTGTTCGTAGCTTATGTCACAACACGTCTTGCGATAACAGCAAAGATTTGATGTTTATGCTGCCATTTACTCCTAGTCGTTATAAAGAAGAGGGAGAGAAAATTCACGGTGTCGAGATAAACTATGGTTTTTCACCGGTTTATATTCTGCCTACGACAAAGCCAAGTTTTGATTATAAGATTTACAATCAGGGCGAGAATTTACGCATCGATAATAATAGTAATACGCTAATTGATGTTTATGTTAACTCATGTACAACAGAAAATAATACGCAATGCAAACAAAAGTTCACTGTTGTATCTGGTCGGGATAAAACGTTTTCTCTTGCGGAATATACGCAAAGTGAACAACTTAATGTAACCGTAACATCTTACGATAAAAAATACTCTAAAGAGATGCAACTGCCTATTCAGTAATAGGAACGCTGAAAATAGACATAATTATAGGCCTTCAATGATTAATGCTAATCAAGGACGATCAGCATTCATTACCCATGTTCAGTGCTAATTTTAGCCTACATGGCATCACTGTTATCAGCAAAGTGTAAATGCCCAATACAACATTAAATACAAATCATAAAATCAATTTTGAAATCAATAAAAAGTAAAGAGAAGTAATATGAACCTTTTAAGCAATAAGCCAGGAGGAAGCATTCCCCTGGGTTTTGTCGTCGCTACTACGCTTACCCTTTTTGGGTGTGGTGGAGAGGGCAGTGAAGGAAGTGCCGGAAGCTCAGCAAGTGTTTCCCCTAATACTCAAAGCGCGACGCTTTCCGCTCAAAATGCTACCTACTCGACTGGCTATGCTGAATCGTTCGAGGTTGACCTGTCGTCAAAGGTATTTTCATCAACGGGTGGTGGCTTTGCGCTGAGTGAAGTCGAGGTCTTGTCTAATGATGATAGCTGCCAAGTAGAAAGTATGACGGAAACAGGGTTTGTAATTCAGGCCTTTGATACCAAGGTGTGTGACTATCGATATCATGTGACTCCTAAAACATTGTCGCCAATGAGCCGTATGGCTGAAGCGCCAATGAGTGATAGTAGTAGCTCAGAAGGTTCGAGTTCTGCGTTTACGCGCATTGCGGTAAGTAGTAATCCTAGCTCAACCGAACTGGTTCCAGTAAGTGCAACAACACTGATTAATGAAGATGTGAGTGTTTTACTGAAGGACGAATTGGAGAAAGTCGGCTTTACGTTAGGTGACGAGTTTGTATTAACGGAGCTTACACTACCGTACGGTCGCTCGAGCTCAGTTCAAATAAATAGTACAGATGACCAGACTATGGATTATACCCCGCCGTCAGGTTTTACCGGCATTGACCGTGTTCTTTATACGTTAGAAGACTCGGTTAATGGCCTTGTGCTGATGGGGGTTTTAGATGTTGCGGTGGGCTACGAAGCTAACCAAGGTTTTACGATTGACGATAATATTGTATATCCAGTTGTTGTCAACGTATTGACCGATGAAGAAATCGACATCAGCGGCTTTGTTTCCTCGGACGATAGTGATGATTATCAATTGGTGTATGTTGAATCGTTTAACGCAAAAGCGGTACCTAAAGATCCACTGGACACTCAGAATAAAACGATCGTCTTTCAAGCGTCACAACCAGGTTACCACTATATTAGTTTTGCGGTTAGTGATCATAATGGAGTGTATGACATGGGTTTGATTCGTGTTGAAGTGACCGATCCTAATCAGTCATCAAAATGGGACGACATTTCTCATTTGTTGGATCTCTATATTGGACCACCCACCGCACTTGATGCAGCCGGGCAAGGCTCGCCTTATGATATAAAACTGAACGATGATGGCTACAGCCCAGCGATTGATATGGCTGGTTTTCGTTATCCGTCGGCCGTAGCATACTGCGACACCATCGGTGGTTCAGTGCCGACGTTTGATCAACTTAAGCTGATGGCCACTGATACCGATGTTCAGGCGTTACATAACTGGCCTGTTAAAGCGCAATACCTCGCTTATGATGACGGAGCAGATCTGGTTAAGTGGGTGGATCTTAAAGATGGCAGCACCCTTACAGGCGATGTCGATCCAACATCGGCTTATTATGTGACATGTGTTAAGCAAGGTTTAATTACTGTATTGCCTACCTCAAGCACGGAAGTTGTCGCGGATGGAGTTGATGTTGGTTCTGTATTTGTTGAGTTAAAACTCGGTCAAGAAGTAAGACCAGATACCCTTGTGACGGCTTCTGTCTCTAGCCCAAATGTGACATTGGACAGCGATAACGTTACCACAGACAGCTATGGTATTGCCGAGTTTCGCTTAACCAGTTTAAAAGCGGAAACCGTCACATTAACCCTTGATGTGGGTGGCATTACTCAAGACTATGAAGTTAAGTTTATTGGTGATGAAAAGACGGCTGCAGTGTCATCAGAAGCAACGATTGACACGGTACCTTATACGTCAGTGGAAGGTGGCCAGGTTACTGCGACCTTGACCGATCAAAATAGCAACCCAGTAGAAGGTTACTCAGTCATTTCAGTGGTAAGTACAGAACAGCACCCAGACACCGCAGAAATGGTTACTCCTATCCTTGAAGCGGAAACGACTCAAACCGATGAATCAGGTGAGCAAAAAGTGCGGGTAAAGTGGGATACAAACTATCAAACCCCAACAACGACCATGACCTTTGATGTGGCGTCATCTTACACCACAACAACCAATACACAGACTAATGCGATTAGCCAAGTTACCTTTCATGCCTATTTGTGTGGTGGCCAAGTTGGGGATGATGATCAACAAAACGCCGCGGGTGCCTGTGTTAAAATTGCGGAAAGCGATGGAAAGTTGTTTACCGGTACTCCAAGTGAGAGCTTTTTAAACGCTGTTGGCTATAGTGGTAATTACTACGGTAGTCATGTTGACAATATCCCTTATGGTCCTTCAGGATCGTTTGCACTGTTTAGTGTTACTGAAGCACATAGCCTTTGTGAACATTATAATACACTTGAGCTTAACGGGAGAGATGATTGGGCTTTAGCAAATATAGATGAGTTGACGAGTCTTTTTAATAACTTTGGTCACATGTACACCGCGAAGGGTTGGGCGACCAGCAGCTACTACTGGTCGTCGACGGCTATTGGTTCCAACTACTACCGCGTGAACCTCCGCTCTGGCGGCGTCTTCAGCACCGGCCCATCCTCTCAGTTCTACGTCTCTTGCGTATCAGGTTCTTAGGGTTCAACGTTCAGAGTTTGCGGCCCGCAGGGCCGTTTTTTCTTTTTATAGAGGGTAGCGGTTTATTTTCTAAACTCAGTAAGGATTAATATGGATATTGAAACAAAACTCAAGCTTAGTCAGCAACAAGGTAAAATTATCGGCATACATGAAGGCATGTTTGTTCGTTTTTATGATCAAGCGCTGTTCGCATGGCAGCAGTGGGTGGTCACTCACCCCTCTTTGCCTGTTTTAAAAGTGTCAGCTAAAGTGGTTAAAAAACTCGGGTCACAATGTGTTCTATCGGGCGGGTTACCTGTAAGCAGCCTTGCAAAAGTAGGGGTGTTTCCTGACGAAAAGGTATCATCAGCATTGGTTTTTATGCCGATATGTCTAATTGGGAAGAGTGGTATCTATCGCACAAAAACGACTTACCTGTACATGAACGGTCTGACTTAAATCCTAGACTAAAAATAGATAACAGCTTCGCTAAAGTTTGGATGCCACAGTGGTTAGTACACCAGCTAGACGAATGCACACCGGACACATCTAACCCAGAGGGTAGGTTGCTGTTTGATGTTATTCGTTGGACTGAACGGTAGCCTTAGTAATGTTTTTGATAAGGCGATACGCTAAAAACAGGGAACATAGCAGCGTTGCTGCGCCTAGAGAACACCTTTGTTACGGCATTGGTGAGCGGGCCCTGGTATGTTATCGGCACTTATGGCCTTATTAGAGGTAATAAAGGGGGGCAAGTCGAAAGGCAACACTCCGTATAAACAATAAGTGCAAACGTGAAGGGTTGGGCGACCAACAACAACTACTGGTCGTCGACGGCTAATGGTTCCAACTACTACAACGTGAACCTCAACTATGGCAACGTCAACAGCAACAACCCATCCAATCAGAACTACGTCTCGTGCGTATCAGGCTGACATATACTCAGTGTTGTCGCCTTATCAAAAATGACAAGAACGGAGCTTAACGCTCGTATAGTATGCATCGGCAGGGGCTTTGTTGCGTAATTCAATGGAACTAAATCAAGAACCTACGATCTGAACAGCTACCACCACTCTCTCTCGTAGCCTTATGCCTAAACCTTGTTACAAAACAACCAACTGGAAGCAATACAACCAATCGCTCATTAACCGTGGTTCTCTGACCTTCTGGATCGATGAAGAAGCAATAAGTGGGTGGGCGCAAAGCAAACAGAATAAGCGCGGGAGGCCACGTCGGTTCAGTGATTTAGCTATTACGACAGCACTCATGGTGAAACGAGTTTTTTCTATGCCACTGAGAGCGCTGCAAGGATTTATCGACTCGATA
This sequence comes from Vibrio sp. 10N.222.51.C5, assembly GCF_041474575.1. Classification (NCBI taxonomy): domain Bacteria; kingdom Pseudomonadati; phylum Pseudomonadota; class Gammaproteobacteria; order Vibrionales; family Vibrionaceae; genus Vibrio; species Vibrio sp. 10N.222.51.C5. Next base: position 4,946 of record NZ_JBFRUJ010000025.1, on the reverse strand, counting down.
TTTAGGTTAGCCCATGTGCCGTTAAGTTGTCCGCATTACACCTGCATCAGTCGTAGAGCCAAGCAAGTTGAGGTCTCATTTAAGACTAAAGCGAGAGGAGCGATACAACACCTAGCCATTGATGCAACTGACCGAATGCATTGGTCATATTCAAAGGCAAGTTGTAGGTTGGCGGCGCTGGTTTTTGGACGGGAGTGTTTAAATTCACTGCAAAACACATATTTTGTCAGTTTTATTTAAACTATAACCTATCTTGTAAATGGTATTGATTTCTATCCATCCACCGAGCCTAAGAAGCTTCTTTCTTAAAGACATGATCACCATATTCAATGCATTGTCACAGACGAATGAATTGGGCCATCCCATTTTTAGTAGATGGTGTTTGGTTAAATGCTCCCCTTGATGAGTGAGTAACTCTTTTAGAACTAAAAATTCACTGAGTGTGAGCTGGATGGGTTTTATCGTTGGGTGGTCGGCTAGCGAAATTCTTAGCGACCCTTTATGTAAGATTAAGTGCATAAACAAACAGCCAGTTTAATTATCATACCCGTATTATTTATTTGCTGCGATTACATGCAAGGTCAGGTTGAATATTAATCTGGCTATTATGCCTACTTAATGGGTTTTCCTTTCATATTACACATCAAACGAAACCATTTTATTTGCTGTTTTTGTATTAGTTATTTCAGTTTGTTTAAGTTCAACCTTACAACGTTCGCTTTGTGAGTTGAACGCGACTTGATTGCTAATAGGGTTTGAAGCGCAGTCAGAAGTCGGTACTTTCCCTGTCCAACGCACAGTGACATTTGCGGCCGCCGACTGAAAAGAGATAAGAGTTGCTAATACTGCTGTTGAAATAAAGATTAATGAACGCATATTTAGGCACCTTTTATTAGTGTTGTGTTGATATGCCTAGTTTGGTAGCGATAGGGCAGGTTGTAAAATAAATAGTTATAAATTCAGTTGCATTAAAACTTGAATGGTAATTTGTAGCAGAGGGAATAGTAGGAAACCAAAATAAAGGCTGGCAGTGAAAATTAAAACGGAGTGGGCGATCAAATGAAAGGGGAGGCTAATTTAAAGACGTTAAACTTGAGTGAAATCACTTAAGGACAGCGGGTTAGCCTAATGAGCCGTAGCTAGGAATAGCCACGGCATCAAATTGACCGCATTTGGATTTAACAAGAATCTAAGCTTCGTTAAAACAATATAGGCTAACAATAACTTTGAGCTTGGGTGCGCAATGCATTTTTTAGGTTCGTCGGCAGTTGTGAACGGTGTATACCCTGGATTGCACCCTCTAACGACCAAACTAACTCGATGGTTGGTTTATGGTGGGTATGCTGTTGGATAGCCTCTACAGCACCAATCGTGCCCAGGTTTTTGAGTTTCTCAATGGAGTTTATACCCGCTTTCTCAAGAAGTTGCTCAGTTGAGAATCGCATGTTGGGTAAGTCTTTGAGCCTTTCGGGAGCAGAAATATAACTGCTTTGTGATCTCTTTATTTGCTCTAGTGCGATTTCTGCTTCACATAGAGTCAAAGAATACTTGCTCCAAGGGTTTGCTGGCAACTTGTAATAATCCGCATTCTGACTTACTCCAAGTACGCTCGCATTCACCTTGGGGTAGCCCTTGTTAATAAAGTAGCCTTCTTGTGCCGGTGTTCCTCTGAGGTACAGCTCCCCACTTTTATGTAGAACGAGCAAAACGTGATCTACATAGAAGGCCGTTACGCCAAATATTTGTTTTATAGACACTCGACCTAATTGTTCCAAGCGTCTAAAAGTATGTCTGAAAAGTTGAGCCATTATTTTCACTCGATAATCATAAAAAGTGTGATCTATTGTCCAAATGTAGCCAGCAGTGAATATGGCATAAGCCAAGTTAAAAAACAGACAATGCCATTAGGCATGCCGGTTATTTAAATTCTCGATCTGCCATATCAGTTTTGTAACAGACGGTCAAAATTAAGGGGGGTCACGAAGGCGGGAGAAATTGGTATGTATAGCATCGACACAAATGTATTTTTAATGGCGACGGGTTGTAACTTTCAATCGGATATTGGCGTTCGATTTCGTCAGATTGCTATTAGAAGTTTGCACAAGGTTAATGATGATATTCTTCAAGGAGGTGAGTCCAATCGAGCGCTCGCCCATAAAGTGAAAGGCATTGCGTTATCTTGCGGGGCTACAGAGGTTGCAAGAATTTGTCTTAAATTGGAGCACTACGACGCGGTAATCAATGAAAGTGCAGGAAAAAAGATTTTGATGGATGTGTCTAACGCCATGATTCAACTTTTTGACGCTTAAGTTGGAGGATATGAACGTGTCTTTTAAAAATAAAATCATTTTCACCAACGCAACAATACTGGTTCTATTTGTGGTGTTGCTTACGTACTCCGCTATCGAAATCGTTCAGGTTTCTTCACAAAACCAATTTGAAGAGATAAAGGAGAGCATTACGGGAAATAACAAAAAGCTTCTACTTACCTTTGTGAAAGCTCAAAGTGTAACCCTTGATAAAGAGGTCGAGCTGATCACTGAGGAAGTGGATCATGTGGCGATTGATTTTGCTCATGATTTTGTTAATGAATCGAAAAACGAGGCACTTCGTAATAAACAGCTGGCTTATATCAATACTAAGCTTAAGCCCTTTATCAAAAAGGTGCTTTTTATTGACACTGAACGCAACCAAGAAGTCTCTATCACCGAAAATGGTATTGTAAGCCGCTCTATTTCTGTCGATTTTAGTCGCATGATCCACTACAAGAATTTCTATATAGGGAAAGAAGTTAAAGTGGGGCACGTCACTAAGTTTGCCATTTATATCCGTCCAGAGCACTGGGATAACGCGTTACTCAAATTTGATTTAGATTTAGAGTATTTTTCTCGTTCACTGACTTTTGAAAATATGATCGATGAATTCCAATACCGTTATTTCTTAGTAGACGACAGCGGCAAGCTTATCGCGTCGAATCTACAACAGAATGTCGACCAATTGATGTCTGAAAGTGTTTTTGATGAACAAATTCAAAAGAGTGTCGGAAGCCATATCATGTCACATTACTTGGGTAGTTTTGTGGTAAGTGGCGAAAAAGGTGTTTTCAATGTCACTTTTGTTCAGAACCGTCAAACCGGTTGGAGGTTGATTTTAGTCACGCCAGAGCATGTGATTCGTTCCAGTTATGCGACCACCAAAGAGCTGGTTTTATCTGGTGATAACTCGTTGATCAAACGCCTGTTCTTTGCTTATATCCTTTTGCTTGGTCTGTTTTTAGCTATTAACTCAATCGCGGTGAATAAGATGCTGATACCTATTTCTAAATTGATCGCACAAGCTAAATATCTAAAGCAGCGTGATTTTAATAAATCCAGACATACTGTTTATAGTAATGGAGACGAAATTGAACAGCTTTCAAAGGCTTATTCTGAGGCTGGGATCCAGATTCAAAATTTGATTGAAGGGCTTGAATATGAAGTTGAAGAGCGAACGAAGCAGTACGAGATAGCAGCGCAAGAGGCGAGTGAGGCCAATAAACAGAAATCGGTGCTGCTTTCAAATGTGTCCCATGAGGTTCGCACGCCACTGAACGCGATTATTGGTTATACACATATGCTAAGCCATAGCAAAAACTTTGACGAATATCGCCATCAGCTGAACGGTATTTCGAGTGCGAGCAATACTATTTTAGGCATTGTGAATGACCTATTGGATTTTGAAAGAGTAAAAGCAGCAAGCTATTCATTAAACCCTAAATGCCTGTCAGTAATGAGTTTGATGCGCGAAATTGAAAATACGTTTTTTCCGCTTAGCGAGTCTAAACAATTGTCGCTTGATATTATATGCAATGTCGATGCTTCGACAACATTGATGATTGATGAGCTTCGTATTAAGCAAGCAATCAATAATATAGTTTCGAACGCATTGAAGTTTACAAACAAGGGAGGGGTGACAATAGAAGTTTCAACCGACGATAGAGCATTCAATATCTCCGTAAGCGATACTGGAGTCGGTATTCCCCAAGATAAATTGGATGCGGTGTTTAACGGCTTTGAACAGGTTAATCAAGAAGACCAACAGTTTGGTTTTGGCTTGGGCTTGGCGATAACTAAAACCATCGTAGAGTTAATGAAGGGTTCGTTGCGTGTTGAGAGTGTGCTCGGCACCGGTAGTACTTTTGTTATCTCACTCCCAGCTCAAGAAATTATGAATGTTCTTGAGTGTTCTAACGGTGTTGCTGAACAGGTATATAACGTTAGAGAGCGCTTAGACTGCACAAGTAAAAAAGCCTTGATCGTTGATGATGTTGAGTTCAACCGAGAAATTCTAGAGTTCCACTTAAACGAGCTAGGTTGTGAATGCATGACCGCGAATGATGGTTTGGAGGCTTTAGCACTCGCTTCTGAACATGACTTTGATGTTGTACTGACGGATATTTCAATGCCGGTTATGGATGGCATTGAGCTTGCTTCTGAGTTGGAAAAGCGTAAGCCATCGTTACCTATAATTGCCGTTACGGCACGAGCTACCATTCAAGAAGAGGCTCGAATGGACCAATACTTTTCGTGTTATCTAACCAAACCGCTCAACCCGAGCGATCTAAAGCTAAAGCTTCATTGCGCTTTATCAGGTGGTACTTGCTAACTTAGTTAAATACTCCTACCTATAACCTGAGGGTAAGCCATCTTCGGATCTTCATGTATTATTTTCATCTGTTTTTCTGAGAGTTATGGGCATTGTCATCAAGATAATGCCCAAACTGTTATGAAAATAACTATCATCCAATCATAGACAGGATCTTAAGAGCTAACTTGTTTATTTAGATAGAAAAAAGGCTTCATTTATGATCAGATAATCGTCGCCAAACAAACTACCTACATCAATAGTGAAGCCGATGACGATTATCTCCTTACAGAAGCAATTTAAGCAATTCTTTAATGCTGACA
>NZ_JBFRUJ010000024.1:79840-94567 GCF_041474575.1 Vibrio sp. 10N.222.51.C5 | reverse complement strand
CCGCTAATCCGCGATGAACCAAGAAAAAGCCGCTTAGTGATGCTTCACCAAGCGGCTTTTTTAGATCTTATGACGACCGAGTAAGGAGTGCGAAAGCGTGGTGCCATCCACCAGCTCTAGCTCACCACCAACGGGAACACCATGAGCGATACGGCTTGCGTTCACTTCATGGGCATTACATAGCTCAGCAATGTAATGCGCTGTCGCTTCCCCTTCAACTGTTGGGTTAGTCGCTAGGATTACTTCAGAGATATCACCACGACGCAGGCGGTAGTCCAAGACATCGAGACCGATGTCACTTGGACCAATACCATCAAGTGGTGAAAGGTGGCCCATCAATACAAAGTAACGGCCTGAATATTGGCCAGTCGCTTCTATTGCTGCAATGTCTGCAGGGCTTTCTACTACACAGATTTGACCATTTTCCTGACGTTTAGGATTGGTACAAATGTGGCAAGTATCTTCTTCAGTAAAAGTACGGCACTCATTACAGTGACCAATTTCGGTCATTGCTTGGCTAAGAGCTTCAGCCAATTGTAGGCCGCCTTTTCTATCGCGCTGTAACAAATGAAAGGCCATACGCTGCGCCGACTTGGGGCCAACCCCAGGTAGACAACGTAAGGCCTCCATCAAATGCTCCAGCATATGACTGGTACGCATATTTAACCGTTCTAATTTTCAAGTAACGATTTACTCAAGATAAACCGCAGCCTGAATAAACCTTTAGAAATAGTTTCTTAGAAAGGCATCTTCATACCTGGTGGAAGTTGCATTCCGCCAGTTACGCTAGCCATTTTCTCTTTTTGAGTTTCTTCAACGCGACGAGCCGCATCGTTGAAAGCAGCAGCGATAAGATCTTCAAGCATCTCTTTATCGTCTTCCATTAGGCTTTCATCGATATCAACACGGCGAACGCTGTGGCTACCAGTGATCGTTACTTTTACAAGGCCAGCACCTGACTCACCTGTAACTTCCATATTTGCGATTTCTTCTTGAAGCTTTTGCATGCGCTCTTGCATTTGCTGGGCTTGCTTCATCATGTTGCCCATACCGCCTTTACCAAACATGTTAATACTCTCTGGTCTAATTGGTTTATTAAAAATTAATTAAGCTATACGAGCTTAAATGGGGGTTAAAACAGTGTGATTCAACCCCTCGATGTTCAGTTCTCAGATTTGCTTATCTGGGATGATACGCCGGTCACTAAACAAGAAAACGTTCTAGATAGGACGAACGCTGTCTCTGTCGAGTTCAGCGGCAAAACGTCTTTCAATGAACTGTACGTTGGCATCGTTTTCTAAAGCGGTAAACGCGTCTTTCAACTTACCTTGATACAGTCGTTCTCGTAATTCTAGCGGCGTTTCTCCACCATCACCGATTTCAACACTCAAATGACACTCTTCTCCAAGCACAGTATTGAGAGACTGCAATAGCTCACTCTGCGCACGGTCGGTATTCAAATGAGCTTGGCTCGCTCTTAACGTTAAAGTGATTGATGTGTCGTTTTTAGCAAACACTGAGTTCAATGCTAACTGTTCAACAAGCTTGGCTGTCTCTAGCTTTTGAATCGTGGCTGACCATTCATCTTGAGCAATCGACTCTTGAAGCAATTTATCGACCATTTCTGGTGTCTTAATATGCTCCAACGCACGCTTGATCTGAGTAGGTGTAAGCTCTTTGCTCACCTCTTTCACTACAGGTTTAGACGGTTTCCAGCGATAAGGTTCATTATCGTTGGTCACATTTTCTGTCGAAGAGGATGATAAAGAAGCTGGCGACACCCGCTCAGAACCACCGTGTTGCTGAGCAACTCGATCAAGAACTGAAGTTTTAGCTGGTGTCGCTTTAGCCTTTTTTGGCGCCGAGCCTTTGTTTTCTGTTGCCGAACTGCCTCTACGTTGAGAACGTAATTGGTGGCGTAAACCACTCACAGGCGAAGTTGCACGCGCTGGCTGCTCTTGCGGAGCAGAAGGTGCAGCGCTTGGCTGTTGAACCGGACTCTGGTTTTGATAATTCGTTTGTTGCTGCTGAGGCTGCTCTGCACCGTAGCTTGGACGCTCATCATAAGCAGGAGGCGCGTCATACTGGCTATGCGGGTAATCCTGCTCAGGATAACCTTGGTTGCCTGAATGTTCAGCGTAACCTTGCGAATCTGAATACTGTGCTGGAGTCTGTTGCACGGGTGGCTGCTGCATAGCTTGCTGTTGAGGCGCCTGTTGTTGCATCTGAGGCTGTCTCGGAGCTGCCATTGGCGCAGGTTGACTCACTGACTGAGCAACGTTCTGAGCTTGAGCTGCTGGAACTGGCGCTGGGCTTGCCGACTGAGTCGAGATTGCCGTAGCAACCGCTTGTTCAGCTGGTCTAAATGCCAACATGCGTAAAACCACCATCTCAATACCAACGCGAGCGGTTGGCGACAATGGTAAGTCTTCACGACCTTTCAACACGATCTGGTAGTAGAGTTGAATGTCTTGTGGGCTAAGCGCTTTGCTCAGTAGTTCAAGCTTCTCAGCGTCAGGCTGTGCCTTATCTAATGTAGATGGCAAAGCTTGGAACATCGCAAGACGATGCAGTTGGGCCGCAAGCTGATTCAGCAAACCATCCCACTCGACACCGTTCTCAGCAAGGCTTTGGATACACGCCATCGCTTGCTGTGGCTGCTTACTGCTAATCGCTTCAAGCAAGTGGATAGCTTGGTCGGTATCCAGTGTTCCGAGCATGTGAGCAACAGTATCTGTTACGACATTGCCATTACCCAATGCGATAGCTTGGTCTGTAAGGCTTAGCGCATCACGCATACTGCCATCAGCAGCATGAGCAATCATTCCAAGCGCACGAGATTCAGACGTCACATCTTCTTGTTCAAGAATATGATCGAGCTGCTCGTGAATATTATCAACGCTGATCGGCTTAAGATGGAACTGCAAACAACGCGACAAGATCGTTACTGGAAGCTTCTGTGGATCCGTTGTTGCGAGCAAGAATTTCACATACTCAGGCGGCTCTTCTAAGGTCTTTAGAAGCGCATTAAAGCTGTGCCTAGAAAGCATGTGGACTTCATCGATTAGGTAAACCTTGAAGCGACCACGTGCAGGCTTGTACTGAACATTGTCCAGAAGCTCGCGGGTATCTTCTACCTTAGTTCGTGATGCCGCATCGATCTCGAGCAGGTCAACAAAGCGACCTTCATCGATTTCTTTACAGGTTGCACATTCACCACAAGGTGTTGAGGTAATGCCTGTTTCACAGTTGAGTCCCTTAGCAAACAAACGACCGATGGTTGTTTTACCAACACCTCGTGTACCGCTGAACAGGTATGCGTGGTGCAACCTATTCTGGCTAAGGGCATTCTCTAATGCTGTTAAAACATGGGCTTGACCAACCACTTCTTTGAATTTGGTTGGTCGCCATTTTCGCGCTAACGCAAGATAGCTCATGAATAATTCCGAAAAGGATTAATGACCGTCGAATTCGCAGATGCTAAACACTTCTAGACCTAAGCCTTGTAAGCGCTTGTCACCACCGATTTCTGGAAGGTTAATAACAAATGCAGCGTGTTCTACCACACCACCAAGCTGACGAATCAACTTTGTTGTTGCTTCAATCGTACCGCCCGTTGCTAGCAAGTCATCAACCATAAGCACTTTATCGCCTTCAACGATAGCATCAGTATGGATTTCTAGAGTGTCGGTGCCGTACTCAAGCTCATAAGATTGTGCCACAGTTTGACGAGGCAGCTTGCCCGGCTTACGAACAGGAATGAAGCCAACACCTAGCTCAAGTGCCAAAGGCGCACCAAATAGGAAACCACGAGCTTCAGTACCAACGATCTTAGTAAAGCCCATGTCCTTGTATGTTTCCGCTAGCAGGTCGATAGTCGCTTTGTAAGCTACTGGATCTTCCATCAAGCTTGTTACGTCACGGAACAAAATACCCGCTTTAGGGTAATCAGGAATGCTTTTGATGCTTGCTTTGATCAGAGAGATTTTTTCTGTGTTCATAATCTTATGCACTTCATTAGGCCGCTTTCCAAACTCTCGTTAACGAATCAAACATCAACGCTCGGAATTAAGGAAAGGTACGATTGGTATTCATTGCAACGAGAGTCATAACTCTGATTGCTGAAATAATAAACGCCCGCTATACAAGCAGGCACACTGGCTTAATGGTAGTGATTTTCTTTGCTGTCAGCAACCAACTCATGGGTTGGAAGTCGCATAAACCATGTGAGAAGAATAACAAGTACACAAATTAGGAAAGCCTTGACCCAAATGATAGGGGCAAAGTAGATGGATAACGCAAAACTCAACAAGATAAAGAATACGCCACGCGTTTTAACTTGTTTGGTGACGGCACCGTGTTGATACCAATTGTTCAGCAAAGGACCCAGCGTTTTGTGCTCATGCATCCATTTATGAACTTTCGGATTGCTTCGCATGAAGCATGCGCTGGCAAGAAGGAGAAAAGGAGTGGTTGGCAGAACGGGCAAAACTATCCCTAGAACTGCGAGAAATATACAAAGGCCACCAGCAATATTGAGGCTTAAAACTCGAACGCTAATTGTGGCCTCCTTGAGTTAGCTATCACCAATCGGCGACGACAGCTTAACTAGAATGTTGCGTAACCATTGAATACACGGATCAACGTAAGTGTTGCTGGTAGCAATGGAATCATTAAAAATGCGGCTAAAAATCCTAAAAAGTAGAATACATTAAACGGGTCTTGAAAGTCTTTGTTATCTGCCATGATTGCTTCTTGTTTTTGTTAGTGAAGGTAAGTATCCGGCGAACCAAACCCGCTTTGCTAAATCGACATTTAACAAAAAAGGCATAGCCACACCATTTGCGCAACTATACCTTAATCAATTATTCACAAAAACCGAGGAAATATAGGGTTAATCAGTAGACCCTTGGTGTATGTCTAAACTAAAACTTGCCGCTCCAAGTAGGCTCAACGACAGTTGGCAGCCCTGTTCGATCGGAAGGTCCCGCGTAATAAAGTTCTTCTTGCAGTTCTCACCCAAGCGCTCACCTGCTGCAATATATTGATTCAATTCACCATTCGACCATTGCCCGTCTAGACCCGCAGGCAAAATGGAGATGGTTCCCTCGGCAAGGTCAGCAACACCAAACAAGGCATTCACTGGGGTGGAGCATTTAGAGCAACGAATCCCCTTCTCTAAGATTTCAGCAATATCTTTGAGATCAACATTAAAATCTTTTCTGTTTCTTATGTAATCGTGGAACAGCGCTCTCACTAACAATGTTGTCGCGGAGCCGCCATTATCAGACGACGATGAATCGACGAGGTAAAAAGCAAACTGCCCGTTCATCATCCACGCATAGTCAAACACAAGTGGCATCATCTCTGTTGATTGCAGTAACCGGTAACTGCAACGCCATGAGCCTTGTCGCGTATCTTTCTCTGGAAGCAGCGCATGCAGTAAGTCTTTTGCTGCGCTTGGGTTATCTTGAAGGTAATTCAGGTGCCAATGCAGTTCTTGGTCTTCAGGGATCTCACCCCCATCATCCACACAGAACCATTGGCTCGAAAAATCTCGTTGGTCTGAAATGTTATCGAACGAATCTGTCAATGTATTCGCAATCGCACTTCCTAGGTGACGGTGATCCTCTAACGGCTTCGCCAAGAAGTCTTTAATACCAAATCGCAAGGCTTTCGCCACGTCAGACATATCATCAGTGCCAGACACAACGATCATAGGCAGTGACGGGTACTCTAAACTAAGCTCTTCCACAAGCTCTATGCCATCAAGTATTGGCATTGATAAGTCACACACAATTAAATCTGGCGCTGAGTCTCTAAGTTTCTGCAAAGCGTCCAGTCCATTTTCAGCCTCAACCACTTTATAACCGACCTTGTCTAGGTACGCGCTGGTTATACGGCGAAAAATAGGATCATCATCAACCAACATCACGCATTTTTGGTTAATTACTTCCTGAGCCGAGGTCATTACTGGCTGACTGTGAGTTTTGTACATAATCTATAACCTCACAAAACTAAGTCGAATTATTATTGTTATCTGTTCTAAGAACTAATATAAAACTTAGTAATAAAATGCTAAATACACAAATTTGCACTCTTTACTGGTAATTCGTGACGAGGGTTGGAATACTTGTAAATAGTGCAACGAGTTGACGTAACGCAAACATTGATCTCACTGTTACGTATAAATTAGATGAGATGAGATTGTAAACAAATGTGTCTGGATTTATGAAATTAGATGATTTAAACCTCTTTCGACTCGTCGTTGAAAATGGGAGCTACACCGCAACATCGCGCAAGACTATGATTCCGGTTGCGACCATCACACGACGCATCCAAGCCTTAGAAGATTCTTTGAACCTTAGGCTTCTCAATAGACACGCGCGTAAACTTTCTTTAACAGAGGCAGGCGAACGTTTCTTCAATGAATGCTCTCCGCTGTTGCAACGTCTCTCTTCTACTGCAGAAGAGTTAACTGACGTGTGCAAAGGCGCTTCCGGTAAGATTCGTATTACGGCACCCTCAAACCTGACCAAGCGCATGATGATGCCAATGTTCAGTGAATTCATGATTCAATACCCTGATATCAATATTGAGCTGATGATGAACAACCAAGCGGATCAGCTGGATCCAACGGAGTGGGACGTAATTTTCCGAGTCGGCCCTCAGCGTGATTCAAGCCTAATCGCTCGAAAAATCAGTGAAGTCAAAGATATTCTTATCGCGAGCCCTGAGTACTTAGCGAAGAACCCAGCTCCAAGCCATGCTGAAGAGCTAGCGAACCATTCGCTACTCAAAGGCTACCCGCTGATTAAGTGGCAGCTGAGTAATTCGAATGAAGAGACGGTGGTGAATAGCGAGAAAGGCCGTTTCAACGCCAATGCGCTTAATGTCGTAAGACAAGCGTGCTCAGAAGGCCTAGGTATCACCCTGATGCCTGACGTGATGATTCGTGAATACATTGAAGATGGCAGCTTAGTGCAAGTCTTAGAAGACTGGAGCGCTAACCCTCGTGATATTTACATGCTTTATAACCACAAAGACCATATACCAGAGAAAGTGAGATTGTTTATTGATTTTGTGATCGCATACCACATTCATTAAGGTCAATCCCCTTCTCTATAAAAAAAAACCAGAGCCGATGCTCTGGTTTTTTATTTTCTGTATCGCTAGCGAAACTCTGTATGACTAACGAAACGCTAGTTAAGCGCCTTCGTTGTGTAACTCTAAGTTAGCAAGATCTTGTTGAATCTCACGCTGAACCTTTGAGTCGTCATTACGCAAAGAGTCTAGGAAATCTAGGTACACTTGGTCGATATCGCCCGTTACATACTCGCCGTTAAATACAGAAGTATCAAAACGAGAGATGTCTTGATTGCCCATGCCCACTGCAGAAATCAGATCTGGTAGCGTTTGGAAAATCAAGGCGTCTGCGCCAATCTGCTTACAAATCGTTTCGTTATCACGACCATGAGCAATCAACTCTGTCGCGCTCGGCATATCAATGCCGTAAACGTTAGGGAAGCGAACCTCTGGAGCAGCTGAAACCATGAAGACCTTATTTGCGCCAGAATCACGAGCCATCTCAATGATCTGCTCTGATGTTGTGCCGCGAACGATAGAATCGTCAACCAGAAGAACGTTCTTACCTTTAAACTCAGAGCGAATTGCGTTGAGCTTACGGCGAACCGACTTCTTACGTTGTTGCTGACCTGGCATGATGAATGTGCGGCCAACATAGCGGTTTTTCACGAAACCTTGACGGTATGGCTTATTGATCGCTTGAGCGATTCGTAGCGCAATATCGTTTGATGTTTCAGGGATTGGAATAACTACATCAATGTCTAAGTCTGCGTACTCTTCTTTAATACGCATACCAAGCATCTCACCCATCTCAACGCGTGCGCTGTAAACCGAGATTTTGTCGATGAATGAATCTGGGCGTGCAAAGTATACAAACTCAAAGATACATGGGTTTAGTTGTGGGTTGTCTGCACATTGCTTAGTGAAAAGCTCACCGTCAAACGTTGCGTAGATAGCTTCACCTGGTGCTACGTCGCGCATGAAGTCGAAACCAACAGCATCGAGTGCTACCGATTCAGACGCAACCATGTACTCTGTTTTACCTTGAACTTCACGCTTACCAAGACACAATGGACGAATACCATGTGGGTCACGGAATGCGATCATACCGTGGCCGATGATCATCGCCGTTACGGCGTAAGCACCACGAATTGTACGATGCACATTTGCCACAGCGCGGAAAACGTCATCTGAAGTTACGTTACCTTTAACAGTATCGATCTCATGAGCTAATACGTTCAGTAGAACTTCAGAGTCAGAGGTTGTGTTTACATGACGACGGTCTTTTTCGAACAACTTCTCACGAACTTCGTTTGCGTTCGTCAGGTTACCGTTGTGCGCCAACGTAATGCCAAAAGGAGAGTTTACGTAGAAAGGCTGAGCTTCAGACGCACTTGAACTACCCGCAGTAGGATAACGAACATGGCCAATACCAACTTCACCTTGTAGGCGCTGCATGTGTTTTGCTTCAAAAACATCTTTTACTAAACCGTTCGCCTTACGCAGACGGAAACGATTGCTTTCTATGGTACAAATACCAGCGGCATCTTGGCCACGATGCTGCAATACCGTTAAAGCGTCATAAATAGACTGGTTTACAGGTGTTGAACCCACGATTCCAACAATACCACACATGTCCTAATCCTCGATTTTTCGACATTAACTGGCGCTAGAGCGCGCCAGATAAGAAACTAGATGTTGCTTGTAAATGCTCGAAGAACGGCGCAATGATTCGACTAAATTCTGGAACCAATTGCGAATTCTTCCACCACTCAGAACTTGGGAATGCAGTAAACGCATCCATGAAAAACAACACTGCAGAAACAATCAAAACACCACGTAAGCCACCAAAGACGACACCGAGGATTCTGTCTGTACCTGACAGGCCTGTTTTCTGAACTAGTTGACCGATGACATAGTTAACTAAGGCACCCACAACTAACGTTGCAACAAACAATGCTGCTATCGCAGTTCCGTTTCGAAACATCTCATCTTCGATATTGGTGAAGTACATCGCTAATTTAGCGTAGTACTGGCTAGCAATAAAAAATGCTCCAAACCAAATAACGAGTGACAAGGCTTCTTTAGCGAAACCACGAACTAAACTGATCACGGCAGAGAAGCCGATCACGCCTAAAATGACAAAATCTAACCAATTCATGAATTCTTCATCTTAAGTTGGCGCGCATTTTAACAGAAAAAATGCTGACGCAAACGTTTTCTTATGGATTTAACGGTTTAAATTTGAGCAACTGGCCTTTTGAACCCGTAATTTTTTCTAATTCCTTAATTTGTCGCTCAAGTTTGGATTTAGAGACATCCGGGCCAATAATTACTCGCGTAAAAGTTTTTTCTTGCTTGGTGTGAGCCTGATAACCGCGCTTTTGCAGATCCTTAACAACGTTTTTTGCGTTGTCAGCATTCTTCAAAGCCATCAATTGAATAATCCAAGCACTGTCTTGGTATTCATTTTTTTCAGGTATCGGCTTAACCACAACTGCCACTTTGTCTGCTTCTTTATCATTAGAAGAAGACGCGGTTTGCGTGTTTGAATTATCAGTACGACCACTTTCAACCACTTGCTCAACCGGAGAATCCGGTAGCGCTATCTGATCTTCAACGGGATCGAGTACTTCAAACACTTCAACATTACTATCAAGCTCAGGCTTAATTGGAATGCTTGCAAACTCTTCTTTGTAGTGGAGCTTCTTACCATCTAGTACATCGGGCAATACAATCACGCCAATGGCCACTAAAATGATGGTGCCGACTAACCGGCTTTGGAATTTACTTGCCATTTAGTTTCCTTTTTTCTGCCAATGCTCCAACACTTCACCCACTGTATGGAAAGAACCGACAACCAACACAACATCGTCACCTTTAACAGAAGCTAAAGCCGCTTCAAACGCTACAACAGGGTTTGAATACCGCTCTACACCTTCAGGTAAGCTTTGACACAATTCAGCGGCTGTTGCGGCTCGTGGGCCGTTCAGCGAAGCTGGGTACCAATGTGTTGTTATTGGAGCTAATACTTCCAATGTCGCGGGGATATCTTTGTCATGAAGCATGGCGACTACAACGTGTAAATTTTTGCCTGCATACTTCTTCGCGACTTGCTGCGCAAAGTACTCAGCAGAATGCGGGTTGTGCGCCACATCAAGCACAATCACGGGTTGTTCGCTAATTTGCTGCATACGACCTGGAAGCTGCGCATTCTTCATGCCGTTAACCACGTTCACGTCGCTAATACTAAGCTCTGATGTGCCCAATGCCATCAACGCTGTTGCAGCGTTAGGTAACGGCAGGCTTGGAATAGGTAGCGATTCTAGTTGGAATGCACCACTGCGCCAGTTCCACGTATCACCGTCAACATCATAAGTGTATTGAATACCGACTTGGTAGAACTCAGCCTTAATGTCATCAGCGTGCGCTGCAACCGTTGCCGGTGGCTTGGGTTGACCACAGATAGCGGGTTTACCGCTACGATAAATGCCCGCTTTCTCAAAACCAATCACATTGATGTCATCACCTAGCCAGTCAACATGGTCGACAGCCAAACTAGTAATCACAGAAACATCATGCTCAACGATATTGGTCGCGTCTAAACGCCCGCCTAAACCCACTTCTAAAAGCACAACATCAACCGCTTCAGTTTGAAATGCACGTAACGCCGCTAAAGTGCCATATTCGAAAAAACTCAGGCTGATTTCGCCACGCTCTTTCTCAATGAAATCGAAAGACTGAACCATCTTTTCATCAGATAGATCTTGGCCGTTGATACGAACACGTTCGTTATAGCGAATTAAGTGAGGAGAGCTGTAGACACCAACTGAGTAACCAGCGTCCAATAGAATCGCTTCCATCAGTGCACATGTTGAGCCTTTGCCATTGGTTCCGGCAACAGTAATAACATGTTGAGCAGGTTTGGTGAGGTTTGCCTTAGAGGCGACGGCCTGAACTCGGTCTAATCCAAGATCAATAGCGCTTGTGTGGATGTTTGATAAATAATCAAGCCACATCTCCAAAGAGGATGTGGCTTGAGGAATAGGTTGTTGACTCATCTAACTCATAACCATAATTAAGTTGGTTTGTTAGAAGGTACTTTACCCTTTTTCTGGCGCTTCTGGTACTTCATAAGTAGCTTCATTCGGTGAATCGTTCACAGAAACTACTAATGGTGAAGGCTGGTTGGTCATTTTAGCAACAAGGCTTGCAACGCGCTGACGCATCTCACGACGGTCAACAATCATGTCGATAGCACCGTGGTCTAGTAGGAACTCACTGCGTTGGAAACCTTCAGGAAGGTCTTCACGTACCGTTTGTTCGATTACACGACGTCCAGCAAAACCGATCAGTGCTTTTGGTTCACCAATATTGATATCGCCAAGCATTGCCAAACTTGCAGAAACACCACCCATTGTTGGATCAGTCATAACTGAAACAAACGGTAGGCCTTTCGCAGATAAACGCTCAAGCGCAGCACTGGTTTTCGCCATTTGCATTAGAGACATCAATGCCTCTTGCATACGAGCACCACCACTTGCAGAGAAACACACTAAACCACAGTTGTTCTCGATAGCAGCATCTACCGCTTTCACGAAACGAGCACCAACAACAGAACCCATTGAGCCGCCCATGAATGAGAATTCAAAAGCACACGCTACGATAGGTAAACCCAATAGTTCGCCTTTCATTGCAACTAATGCGTCTGTTTCACCACTGTTCTTTTGAGCAGCAGAGATACGTTCTTTGTAACGCTTAGAGTCTTTAAACTTCAGCTTGTCTTGTGGCTCAAGATCAGCACCTAGTTCAACACGCTCACCTTTGTCTAGGAATGTATCCAGACGGCGACGTGCTTTCATGCGCATGTGATGGTCACATTTTGGACATACTTCTAGGTTACGCTCTAGTTCAGCATGGTACAGAACCTGCTCACAAGAAGTACATTTAGTCCAAACACCCTCAGGGATAGATGCTTTACGAGATGTTACGATGTTGCTTTTTTCTAAAATCTTTTCAAGCCAACTCATGGAAGACCTTTTTGTTTCGATTCTTCCGCTTGATTGCGAAAGAAATAAATTTGGGAATTATGCGTGGGAATTAAAGCACATAAAACAGCGACTGTAGATAAAAAACTGGTTGTACCTATTTTCTGGGACTATCTTACGCACTAAACCGTAATAATTTTTGAACCTAAGTCTCACATTTAGTTCAAATTATCCGGCAAAAATAGAGGACCAATTGGCTCTCGTGGTAGCTCAAAATGTTCAGGATAATCAACATCCACCAGATACAAACCTTCCGCTTTTGCAGTTGCGCCGGCTACTTTTCGATCTTTAGCTTCTAAAAGCCACTGGATCCACTCTGGTTTCTGCTCACCTTTACCTACGGCAATAAGGCTACCAGTAATATTCCTCACCATGTGGTGAACAAACGCATTCGCTTTAATATCGATCACAATGTAGTGTCCATGACGAGTCACGTTTAAGTGAATCATGTTTCTCCATGGGCTACGAGATTGACAGTGTGTTGCCCTGAACGAAGTGAAGTCATTCTCACCAAGTAAGTACTGACCCGCTTCATGCATTTTTTTCTCATCAAGGTGACCATGATAATGGCTCACGCCTGAATTCAAAATGCCTGGGCGTAGTGCATGGTTAAAGATAATGTAGCGATAACGGCGAGCAGTTGCCGAGAAACGAGCATGGAAATCCTCATTCACTTCTGTCGCCCAACGAACCGCAATATCTTTCGGCATGTTGGCATTCGCGCCCATTGTCCATGCCACCATTTTACGATCGACATTAGTTTCAAAGTGAACGACTTGTCCCGTACCGTGAACACCGGCATCTGTACGACCTGCGCACATAACTTCTACAGGGTGATTCGCGACAACTGAAAGAGCCTTTTCCAATTCTTCTTGGACACTTTTCACGTCTCGTTGGCGCTGCCAACCAAAGTAGTGGGTACCGTTATATTCAATACCTAAAGCAATTTTCATGTTCTTGTTCTCTTTGAAAATGGGCGAGAAGTATATACGGAAATCAGTGCTAGCCCAAATAGGATGGGGCTAAAACTTCAATAAACAATCAGCATCGACCGAGACGATACTGTTGAAAAACCAAATCAAACTATAGCGCTCTGTATTGCCTTAAAATAAAGGGTAGCCAACGCTACCCTTTCTGATTTTTAAATTTATCGACCGTTTAACGTATCGATAAGATTTTTTGCCTCTCGACGAATATCATCGCTGCCATCAACGATTGCCTCTTCTAGAAGCTTAATTGCCCCTTGCGAGTCACTCATCTCGATGTAAATTTTGGCCAAATCAAGCTTACCCGCAGCTTCTGCATTGCTGTCGACATCATAATTGCCAATATCACCGATAACATCAGGGAATTCGTTTAGACCAACATCCAGTTTAAGCTCTTCATCGTCTGGGTTAATGACTTCTTCACCTTCTTGCTCGACTTGAGCCATCAGTTCATCAATCGTCATGTACTGTTTATCACGACTGTTGCCTGATTCGGTTAGGTTGTCTTGTTGAGCCCAATTCTCTTCTTTGATTTTCGGTTCAGCTTGCTGCTCAGCCGATGCCCAAATCTCTTGTTGGTCATCAGGCACATCATTATGCATGCTCGATTGTTGCTCTGGTGCTAGGTTAAAGCCTTTCCAGTCTTCGCCGCCAACTTCAAGCATCGCGTCAATATCTAGCCCTGCGCTATCAATCGAAGTTGCGTCCAATGGCTTATCAAACATGTTATCGACAGTGTCTTGAACATCTTCAGAAAGCAACTCAGCTAATGCTGTCTCATCAAAGTCATCAAAGCCTTCTAGTGGCTCGTCTTGAACCGCTGCAGGCGTTGAGTTTGGCTCTGAAGCCGCGCTCAGTGATTGTTCTGGCCGTGAAAAACCAGCCGGTTCAGAGTCTTCAGCGTTCGAGAAATCATCAGCCTGACTGTAGCTCTGCGGATTTGAGAACAAATCATGCAACGCGTCTTGCTCTTCGCCTTGTGGGCTGAAAGAGGTCAGTGGTGTTGGCTTCTCTGCAAACGCATCGGAGATGGCTTCGTCTTCACCGTATTCCGGTAAATCAAACTCATCAAACTCATCAAACTCTACGCCTTGGTCTTCCGCTACCGGCTCAGCATTGCTTTGCTCAATATCATCTAAAACAGAGTCCGCTTTTGCGCTTTCTTCATCGTACTCAGGAAGATCAAGGTCATCGAACTCGAACTTCTCGGGGTCAGGCGCTAAGTCTTGCTCTAGCTGCGCTTCATCTGGTTCACTCACCACTTCCGCTAACGCATCGTCTTCACCAAACTCTGGAAGTTCGAAGTCATCGAATGAGAACTCTTCTTCGCTTTCTGGTTGCGCAGTATCAGCCTGTGGTCCGGCATCTAGCTGAGGCTCAGCGGTAGGTTGTGATTCAACACTTGGTTGAGCATCAATAGCTGGCGTTACTGGTTCTGGTGTTGATTCAGCATCAGCTTCCGCTAGTGCGTCTTCTTCACCAAACTCTGGTAGCTCAAAGTCATCAAACGAGAACTCTTCGTCGTCTTGCTCTTTAGCTTGAGCTTGAGGCTCAACAGCAGGCAATACTGATTCTGTTGTTGATTCAGCATCAGCTTCCGCTAGTGC
>NZ_JBFRUJ010000024.1:78811-79109 GCF_041474575.1 Vibrio sp. 10N.222.51.C5 | reverse complement strand
TCACCAAACTCTGGTAGCTCGAAGTCGTCAAACGAGAATTCTTCTGCGCTTTCTTGTCCTAGAACTTCAGCTTGTTCTGCTACTTCCGTTTGTGGTGTAGCTTCAACTTGCGGTTCTTCATCTAACTGAGGTTCAGCGACAGGTGTTACTGGCTCTGGTGTTACGTCAGCTTCCGCTAATGCTTCTGGTTCAGACGCCTCATCTTCAATCAGCCAATCATCGTCTTGTGGCACACCAAATTCATTCGGAATAATCTCTGGCATGTTTGCAGCACGGATTGGCTCTGGCTCTGGCTCTG
>NZ_JBFRUJ010000024.1:6911-77996 GCF_041474575.1 Vibrio sp. 10N.222.51.C5 | reverse complement strand
GCTCTGGCTCTGGCTCTGGCAAGGATTCAACGACATCTTCAAGCTGATCGCTACCTTGGATTTTCGGTTCGAAGTCAAAATCAGAGGTAACGTACGCTGGCGACTCTACATCGTCGATGGCTTCAGCTAACCAGTCTTCAACCGTATCTTCTTCATCTTCAGAGATATCATTTAAAGAGGATGGCGAAGTTTGTTCTTCAAAGCTAGCAGCAATGTCTTCACGCTGTTCTTGGACGTCGGCTTCTTTCGGCTCTGGTTCTTGTTGTGCGGTTTCTTCTTGAACTTGCTCTTCAAAATCTGGTTTATCAAAATCAGAATTCTCAGATAACAGCGAGTCGATATCCAATTCATCATCTTCAACCGATGATGCGGTTTCTTGCGCTGATACTTCGTTGCTGCTTGAAAGAGGCGCTTGCTCTGGTTCAACCGTATTGTCAATTGATGGTTCAACAGGCTCTTCTATCGCTGGAAACAAATCATTGTCATCAGAAGTCATTAACTCATCAATCAACGCTTCGTCTGTTGTTTCTAGAGAGTCATCAAGCAAAGCATCCGTTGCCGGTGCGACACCGAACAAATCATCGATAAAACCATCACGATTAAAGGCTTCATCATTTTCTGGCTTAACATCAGTACTTTCTTGAGCCAGTTCCGAATCTAACGATTCATCAGTAACGACTTCAGGTTGTGGTGTTTCACTAATGTCCGGATCTTGCTCAGGCTCACCTTCAGAGGTTAACGGAGTAAGCTCAACGTCTGAGTCCTTTTCAGGCTCCTCATTGACGTTGTCCAAACCAAAGGCTGCGTCTAACTCTTTATCAAACGTCTTATCTTCAGATTCAAGCTCGTCTTCAATGCCACTTGTCAGTAAGTCATCAAATGGGTCTAGAGATTCTGATTTTGATGCATCCGCTAAAAGCTCATCATCTGACAATTCACTATCAAGGAAATCATCCAATAAGTCGGTACTTTCGGCGTCGAGTTCGAAATCATCGTCGTCAGAGTCACCTATTAATTCATCCAAGGTTTCCGTGCTGTCTTCTGCGATGTTGAGGTCATCATCGGTCGATAAACCAGAAAGCTCTTCAAGCTCAGACAGAGAATCAAAGCCAAGAGGTTCGCTTTCAGACTCATCATCCGAATCGTCCCCTAGCATCTCATCAAGAAGGTCTGTCGAGTTACTTAGGTCTACGTCATCGCCTGCCAGTTGCTCATCAAGCAGATCAACGCTGTCTTGAGGTTCTTCATTTACGATGGGCTTATCGAACTGAGACAGAATGTTTTCGATATCATCATCAGACGCCAAACCACTGTTTAGGTTAGTGGCAATCTCATCGTCGCTATCGAGGTTGAAAGGGTCATTCGCTTGATCGTTCTGAGCAGCAACTTGGGCAAAGATGTCATCAATATCATCATTCGCTGTCGGTGAAGCTGGCTCAGGGGACTGTTGTTCAGAGATTAGAGCATCAATATCAAAATCGTCATTGCTCAAATCAACAGGCTTAGTCTCACTTTGTTGCTCAGAGATAAGCGCATCGATGTCAAAATCATCGCTTGCTGGTGTTTCAGTGCTAGAAGGCGAATCACTTTGCTCTTCCGAAATCAGAGCATCAATATCGAAGCTGTCGTCATCTTCGTCATCAAGAGCAAACAGATCATCTAATAAAGATTGGTCTAGCTCGTTGGAACCGAGATCTTCAGTTTCAGACTCTTGAGATAGTAAAGCTTCAATGTCATCAGCAGACATTGCGTTATCATCAGAAAGATCAAAGTCGACATCATCAGTATCGACGGCGCTTTCCGCTGTTTTGTCTAGCGCACGTTCCATCTCTTCAAGGCCAAGCGCTTTCTCTTCGCCATTAACACTAATGCCGTTGCTGCTGTCTAAATCTAGATCGTCGAAGTTGGTGTCTAAATCACCGTTTTCGCCAATGCTAGCAAATGGGTCATCGTCTTCACCATCTAGATTGAAATCGAGATCAGATTCATCTAAACCAGCAAAGACATCATCCTCTTCGGCTAGCGCTTGATCGTCAAACAGCTTGTTGGCGTCATCTTCCGTACCAAACAAGTCATCATCTAAAGACAGCTCGTTAAGGTCGTCCATCTCGTCGCCCAATGTAATAGGTGCAACGGTACTTGGTTCTGGCTGGAGCGGTTGTTCTTGAGTCGTCTGCTGTTGCTCATCATTTTTAGAACGACGGCCTAACAGCATCACAACGATCAAACCAATGAGCAGACCTGGAATAATCGCAAGAGCCGCCACTAACCAACCATTCGATAACAGTTCGTCCATGACACTTGGTGCCATCTTTTCAATTTCGGCGTTCTTTCTGCGCTCTTCATCAAGCAGCTTTTCCACTTCGCTACGAATGCGGTCTTCATCACTGAGCTCTGTTTTTAGCTCATCCACTTCCGATTGAACATTCGATAACATCAAACGAAGTTGGTGATTTTTCTCTTCAAGTGACAGCAGTTCAGTTTCTGAAAGCTCTAGCTGCTTCTCTAACTTGTTCATCTCTTGGGTTGGTGCAGATTGAGCTAGAGATGATTGAGTTGGAGACAATGGCTTTTTAGCAGTTTCAGTAGTGCTTACTTGCTTAGCAGGAGTAACATTTTTTGCATCAGAACTCGGCGCTTTGGGTTTTGAAGCGACAGGCTTACTTGCAGGAGCATCAAGCTTAGCAAGATGTGAGTTCATGATGTTGATAGCTTGCTGCGTCGAGCTTGCACGTGCTTGCTCTAAAGAAGGCACGCGTAGATTGCTCGCAGGCAGCAGGCTATGGATATTCTGGTTTTCAAACGCTTGTGGGTTTAAGCGATAAATAGCCAACAGAGTTTGTTGGACTGAAACGGAGTTATCAGGGCGTAACTTTGAGGCAATAGACCACAATGTTTCTGAGCCGCGAGTTGGACCATAGAAACGTGAAGGCTCAGCGCTATTTGATTGCGCTCTTTGAAGTGGTTCTGAAAACGTAGGCGCTGATTGTATCTGGCCATTAGGCCCTACAACTCGAATGGAATCTGCACGAACAACGGAAATCTGAGTCGCAATGATAAAGGCAAAAGGCATTAACCACGGCTTGAAAATTTGAAACATAAAAGGCTCAGCTAGGTGCTTAAATTCGGAAAAGTGATGATCTATTAAATATATCGGATAAATGACGTAAAACTATAGAGATGAAAACAAAAAATGTGTTGCAGCAACAATATTCGCAGCAATTTCACACAATTTGACTAACAATATTTTTAATCGATTAAAAAAGCCCCACTAAAGAGTGAGGCTTTTTTATCAAAGCAATAAAGCTTAGAAGTAATCGCGAATCAGAACTTCAGCGATTTGAACTGCGTTTGTTGCTGCGCCTTTACGAACGTTATCAGCGACAACCCACATGTTTACGCCACTGTGATGGCTGATGTCGTTACGAATACGACCAACCATTACGTGGTCTTTACCACCTGCATCACGAACTTGAGTTGGGAAGTCTAGCGCTTGGAATACTTCAACACCTTCTGTGTTCTCTAGAAGCTGAACCACTTGCTCTGCACCGATTGGTGCGCGAGTTTCAATGTGTAGAGATTCTGCGTGACCGTAAAATACTGGTACGCGGACACAAGTCGGGTTCACTGTGATTGAAGAGTCAGCAAAGATTTTTTGAGTTTCCCAAACCATCTTCATCTCTTCACGCGTGTAGCCGTTCTCTGTAAATTCATCGATTTGAGGAATACAGTTGAAAGCGATTTGTTGTGAGAACGCTGAGTTTTCAGCTGGCATACCGTTAAGAAGCTTAGCCGTTTGACCCGCTAGCTCATCGATACCTGGCTTACCTGCACCAGACACAGATTGGTAAGTTGAAACGTTAATACGCTCAAGGCCCACTTCATCGTGAATTGGTTTTAGCGCTACTACCATTTGGATAGTCGAGCAGTTAGGGTTCGCGATGATGTTACGGTTACGGAACTCAGCAATCGCTTCAGGGTTCACTTCAGGCACAACCAGAGGAACATCGTATTCGTAACGGAAGCGTGATGTGTTATCGATGACAATCACACCTTCATCAGCCGCAATTGGAGCCCAACGCTCTGAAAGCTCGCTACCTGCAGAGAAAAACGCAATATGTACTTGAGACCAATCGAAGTCTTCTACGTTTTGTACTTGTATTGTTTTGCCGTTAAAACGGGAAGTTTTGCCTTCACTACGTTCACTTGCTAGTAAGTGCATTTCACCGACAGGGAATTTACGCTCTTTAAGTACTTCAAGAATGGTTTCACCAACCGCACCAGTCGCACCTAAAATAGCAATATTAAATTCTTGGCTCATTGTTTCTCTCTTTTATAAAGTTGGCTTTACCATAAAACCGAGTTTAGATAACGGCGTTAAATTACAAGATTCGTCGCCCGTTAACTCGACTGCACTGTACTCTCTGCGGTCCCAATATTCTTTACGCATCTTGTCAAAAGAACCCGGCGTAACGATATTGCGACGGAATAAGGCGTCGTCTTTGCGCACATCATAGATCAACTGAGTCAAATTGTGCAGTATTGCTTCATCCCAAGCTCTATCTAATTTCATTTGAGGTACAGGCGCTGTCGGCAATAAGTCGCTTGCATACGCACGCTGTTCAGTACCTAAAAATTCACAATAACTGTTGAAGATCATCGTGGTACCACGCGCTTTACCTTCTAAACCGTAGCCCGCTACGTGAGGCGTTGCAAAAGCGAGTAACGGAAGAAGCTCAAAGTCGACTTCAGGTTCAAACTCAAACACATCAAGCACTGCAGTGAAACCATCGGCTTTTTGCAGGCGAGCTTTTAGCGCTTGGTTATCAACCACAGGACCGCGAGCTGCATTAATCAGGATTTGATCAGCACGTAAGTTGTTCAGCACTTGCTCACTGATCAAGTGATGCGTTGGATACTGACCCGTCTTAGTGATTGGCGTGTGTAATGTAATAACGTCTGATTGTTCAAGCAAAGTCTCTAACTCAGTAAATTCGCGAGTATCACCCTCTTGCTGTTTTAGAGGGTCGTTCAGCAGAACTTTGATACCAATACCTTCAAGGCACTTCGCTAAGTAACTGCCCACTTGACCACAGCCGATAATACCAACCGTTTTATCAAAAACAGAAAAGCCTTGTTGCTGCGCAAGCACCATCATCGCACTGAACGCGTACTCAGCAACACCCACCTTGTTACAACCAGGTGCCGCAGTAAAGAAAATGCCACGCTCTTTCATCAACTCTTGGTCAACGTGATCCATGCCAGCCGTCGCAGTACCAACAAACTTCAGCTTATTGGCTTTGCTGATCAATGACTCGTTTACCTTGGTAACAGAGCGAATCATCAATGCGTCTACGTCAACTAGGTCGTCAGCTGTTAATGTGCGACCAGACTTCATTGTCACTTCCCCTAGCTGGCTAAAAAGCGCTTCAGCGTAAGGCATATTTTCGTCGATTAAGATTTTCATTTGGCGAGTACTTTTGTTGGGGTCTATCGACCTAAATGTGAATTGAAATGATTGTGCAAAATTCCACACACGGTGTCGAGTAGCAATTGGAATACATTATAAATAAAGGACTGAATCACCTAACCTTGGCAGACAAGAACCGAAACCAGAGTGAACACCCAAGATCAAACGGCTAAAACGAAAAATGCCCGATTGAATAAACAATCGGGCAAACATCCAGAACAAAAGGATCCTATCTCGCTCTCCAGGAGACAGAGTCTTGCGTCTGTTCAACCAGTACTAACCAAAGTCAGTACTGGTCAAGCTCTGGAAACCTTTCAATCTCTAAACCCAGATTTAAAAACTATGTTCAAAAAACACGTTTACCAACCTGCGTCTAAAAACTTTGTTCTGATGGTCATTATTACTGGGTGACCTGTGCGTGTTGAATCGGCACTAGCGCAACCCTTTAACGATTAACCTTGTCTCTGTAACTCAAGCTTAAGTTAAGCTTGGTACTTTTTGATTACTAGCGTTGCGTTCGTACCGCCGAAACCAAAACTGTTAGACATAACTGTAGTTAGCTCTTGATCACGAGCTTCAGTTACGATGTCTAGGCCAGCAGCAGCTTCGTCTAGGTTCGAAACGTTAATGCTTGGAGCGATAAAGCCGTTATCTAGCATTAGCGTTGAGTAAATAGCTTCGTGTACGCCAGCAGCACCTAGAGCGTGACCTGTCATCGCTTTAGTTGCAGAAATTGCTGGGCTGTTGCCACCAAATACTTCTTGGATAGCGCCTAGCTCTTTAACGTCGCCAACTGGAGTTGAAGTACCGTGAGTGTTCACGTAATCAACGCCATCAACGTTTTGCATCGCCATCTTCATACAACGAACCGCACCTTCACCAGAAGGAGCAACCATGTCGTAGCCATCTGAAGTTGCGCCGTAGCCTACGATTTCACCGTAGATTTTTGCGCCACGAGCAACAGCGTGCTCAAGCTCTTCGATAACTAACATGCCGCCGCCACCAGAGATAACGAAACCATCACGGTCTGCATCGTAGGTACGAGAAGCCAGCTCTGGCGTGTCGTTGTACTTAGTAGAAAGTGCGCCCATTGCGTCGAACATCATAGTCAGAGACCAATCCAGTTCTTCACCGCCACCAGCGAATACAACGTCTTGCTTACCAAGTTGGATAAGCTCCATTGCGTGACCAATACAGTGTGCAGATGTCGCACATGCAGAGCTCATAGAGTAGTTCACACCACGGATTTTGAAAGGAGTTGCTAGACAAGCAGAAACCGTAGAAGCCATTGTACGTGGAACCATGTATGGACCAACGCGCTTCACGCCTTTCTCACGGATGATGTCTACCGCGTTTACTTGGTTTAGAGATGAAGCACCACCTGAACCCGCAACGATACCCGTGCGGTCATTAGATACTTGATCTTCAGTTAAGCCAGAATCAGCAATTGCTTGCTCCATTGAAAGATAAGCGAATGCCGCTGCATCACCCATAAAGCGCATTTTTTTGCGATCGATATGGTCAGCAGGGTTCATTTTTAGGTTACCCCATACTTGAGAGCGCAAGCCATTTTCCTTGAACTGCTCTGAAGCGGTAATACCAGATTTACCCTCTTTCAGTGATGCTAAAACTTCTTCGACGTTGTTACCGATACTTGAAACAATACCCATACCGGTGATTACGACTCGTTTCATGTGACATTCCTATAATTCTAAATTCAGCTAGATGATAACTAAGAAGCCTAACAAAAGTGGTCAGCTTTCCTAGAAATTCGTACAATCCCTACCAACATATCGCTTCAAATCACAAAATGATAGATTTTATGACTTCAATTACTAATGCAGAACTGGAATGGAATGAGTCTGGCACGCCAGTTTCAGACCAATTTGACGACGTTTACTTCTCCAATGTTAACGGTTTAGAAGAAACTCGCTACGTCTTTTTAAAGCAAAACCACCTTCCAGAGCGTTGGCTTGAACATGAACAACGCCGCTTTGTGATTGCTGAAACCGGCTTTGGCACAGGTTTGAACTTTCTTGCAGTTTGGCAATGGTTCGATGCTTTTCTTAAAGATAACCCACAAGCGATGACCAAAGAGTTACATTTCATCAGTTTTGAAAAATATCCTTTAAATAAAGAGGATCTCATCAAAGCACACCAATCGTGGCCAGAATTAGCCGAGTATGCGACGCAACTCCAAGAACACTACCCTATTGCTCTACCTGAATGTCACCGCATTGTGCTGGGCGACGGTGCAATCACGCTTGATTTGTGGTTTGGCGATATTAAAGATTGCATGCCCAACGTACCAACCCCGCGTGAAGGTTTGGTTGATGCTTGGTTCTTAGACGGTTTTGCTCCGAGCAAGAACCCAGAGATGTGGAATCAAAACCTATTCAACGGCATGGCTAAGCTCGCTAAGCAAGATTGTAGCTGCGCCACCTTCACCGCTGCTGGCTTTGTTCGCCGTGGCTTAATTGAAGCTGGCTTTGAAATGAAAAAGGTCAAAGGCTTTGGTACTAAGCGAGAAATGATCGCCGGCCGACTTGGCGAAAAGCACGCTCACACCAACATCAAACCTTGGTATGGCCTCGCTCAACACACTGAATCCCAAGACATTGCGATCATTGGTGGTGGTGTCGCCAGTGCTGCATTAGCCAAAACGCTAAGCCGTCGTGGTAAAAACATCACCCTTTATTGTGAACATCCACAAGCTGCGGGCAATGCCTCAGGTAACAACCAAGGTGCGATTTACCCGCTATTAAGCGAAGCGACCTCGAACGTGTCTCGCGTGTTTGGCCCGGGATTACTGTTTGCTCGTCAATTTATTAATCAAGCGGCTCAGTCTATTCAATTTGATCACAGTTGGTGTGGCGTGAACATCTTGATGTGGGATCAAGGCTCCACTAAAAAGCTCAACCGCATGTTGGAAGGCAACTTCCACACCGACCTGATTCAGCGTTTATCGCCAGAGCAAGCCAACGAAAAGATTGGCTTACCCGTCGATAAAAAGAGTGTTTACTTTCCGCTGGGTGGTTGGCTAAGCCCTCTTCAACTGACTCAAGGCTTGATTGGCAAGCTAGAAGAGAGCAACCAAGTGAGCGCACACTATCAACATCAAGTAACGCAACTTGAGTGGCTCGAAGCTGAACAACAATGGTTACTGACGATTGAGGCACCTCAAGGTGAGATTCAAACTAAGCACGACCAAGTAGTTGTCGCAAACGGACACAAGTTCACTCAGTTTGAACAAACTCAGCCAGTACCACTGACTCCGGTTAAAGGCCAAGTGAGCCATATTCCGACCACGGAAAATCTCAGCCAGCTAAAAACCGTGTTGTGCTTTGATGGCTATTTGACGCCACAGAACCCCAACAATGGTCATCACTGTATTGGTGCGAACTACGACAAAACCAATATCGACCAAGAATTTGATATTGAGGTTCAGCAGCACAATGGCGAGCGCCTACATGGGTCACTACCAGACCAAGCATGGACAAAAGATGTCGATACCAGTGACAACTTAGCGCGCCAAGGTATCCGAAGCGTAAGCCGTGACCACCTTCCGTTTGTGGGAAACGTTGGTGACTTTGAAGCCATTAAGGAGCAGTACCAAGATCTCCACAACTTCAACCCGCAGCGTGACTCGGTTGAGGATGTAGAAACGGTAACAAGCTTCCCTAACCTTTATTGCTTTATCGGACTGGGTTCACGTGGTTTGAGCTCTGCACCATTATTGGCTGAAGTATTAGCATCACAGATCTGTGGCGATCCGCTGCCCTTGCCTGTTGATGTGCTTGAGGCGATTCACCCAAGTCGAATGTGGGTACGCAGACTGCGTAAAGGTAAGGCATTAACGGCTGGATGGGTTGCTGACAAGCATTCTAAATCAAAGCCGTAGTTTCTAGTTCAGCTATTTTGAACATCTGAAATTTCTGAATATCTGAAACTAATAAGTTAAAAGCTAAAAAGCCCTACGTGACTAAGTTAAGTCGCTCGGGCTTTTTGTTATTCGTGTTGCTCTAAACTGATGTTCTAAACGAAGCTGTATTTACAGCTTAGCAACCGCGTCTTTAATCTGTAGAACGATCTCTTCGTTGCTGATAGAACCAGATTCAAAATCAAAGTTATCGTAGAAGCTTGGTACTGAAACTGACGCTTGCACGTTGCCACCGAAGTAAGGTGCAGAACCTGTCGCTGCACCAAGTACCGTTTGTGCGCCGCCAGGGCCTGGTGAAGTCGCTAGGTAAACCGCCGGCTTCTCGCCAAATACTGAACGCTCAATGCGTGTCGCCCAATCAAATAGGTTTTTATACGCAGCTGGGTAGTGACCATTGTGTTCTGCGAACGAGATAACAAACGCATCAGCTTCAGCTAGGTCGCGTAGGAATGCTTGAGCACCTTCCGCTTGGCCAATCTCTTTTTCAGTGTCTTCACTGAACATAGGAACATTGTAATCGTTGATGTCTAGGACTTTAACTTCAGCACCTTCAATCAAGTTTGCTGCGTAAGTTGCTAGTGTTTTGTTGATTGAGGTAGAACTTGTGCTTGCGCCAAATGCGATAACTTTCATGATGTGACCTTTCTGTAATTCCGTTAAGTGGGATTAGAATAACGTAGTAAGAAAATGTAACCATCACAAGAAATGAACGGACTCATTCAAAAATTTCGAACGAGTCTCAAATAAACCAGTTCGCTCAGCAAAATGGGAAAGGGGACTGAGCGGATAGTATTAATACATCGAGATTAAGCTTGGTTTTGTAGCTCAACCCAAAGGTCATTAACGATAGTGCGGTCTGCTGGTGTTAGTTCAGAGCGAGCGTCGTCTAGGCTCTGTTCAATACGAGCTTTTACTTCAGCCACATCTTCAATGCCTTCTTCTTCACATGAAGCCACTGAAAGAGAAATATGACCACGTAAGTAACCACCAGCAAACAGTTCATCGTCTGATGCGTTTTCAATGCGAGCATCAATTACTTCAAGTAGTTTTTCTTCAAATTCGATAATCATAATATTCTCTTATTTCACAATAAATTGGCTAGCACATAAAGGTTCCACATCGTAGAAGCTGCGTAATGCTTCAGAGAGCATTTTCACGCGAGGCGGAAAGCCTACTTCAAAGATACCCATAAGTTCGCTATGTACTTTATTCATAAAGGCCAAACGATCTGGCTCAAAATCGCCGTGTAGATTGTCACAGCTGACATTAAAAGGAAAGCCTGCGCTCATCGCAATGATCCATTCATACGCTTGTGGGCGAATTTCTACTTTTTCAAACTCAGCTTGAACCGCCTCAGTTCGACCGTCAGGTTCATACCAATAGCCAAAATCTTCCAGTAAACGACGCTCAGGCCCAGCAACGCACCAGTGTGCGATCTCATGGAGTGCAGAGGCGTAAAAGCCACGTGCGAACACGATTCGATGGTGTGGGATAGTATCATCAGCAGGCAAATAGATCGGCTCATCAGCCCCTAGCTCTAGTTTGGTATTAAAGCTTTCAAAAAAGGTCTGATTGAAGATATCGATAATGTCTGAGTATTGGTGTGTCATAAAATCAAATTTAAGTAAAAATAACTGGGGCATTTTGCTTTTTTTTCAGCGCTCGGTAAAGCCCTATCAAGCGTAATGACATCGGGTTCGCCATTATACTTTGCAGTGACAATCGATTGCCATTCCCAGATTACACCACTTTAAGGTGAATGATTAGTTTAGCTAATCTGAAACGCCCATTCACGGTACAAATATTCATTCGTCAACAAGCATTTTTACTACTACACTCGCGCTTCATTTTATATCCCTAAGGCCTATAAGACTCGAGTTTATAGACCTAAATTATAGAGCTACAGCAATGCTACTAAGTGTTTTGTATATCATTGGCATCACGGCAGAAGCCATGACCGGCGCTCTCAGTGCTGGCAAACAAAAAATGGATTGGTTTGGTGTAATGTTGGTTGCGAGTGCAACGGCAATTGGCGGCGGTACAGTACGCGATATCTTACTTGGCCATTACCCTTTAGGTTGGGTTGAAAACCCTCAGTATCTGGCCATCACCTGTATAGCAGGTGTTATTACAACCGGGTTGGCGAAATGGGTTATCAAGCTAAAAGGTTTGTTTATTCGCTTGGATGCCTTAGGCCTAATCGTATTCAGTATCATTGGTACCAAAGTAGCGATGACCATGGGTCTGCACCCGATGATTTGCATGGTATCGGCATTAGTGACAGGTGTCTTTGGTGGTTTGTTACGTGACCTTATCTGTCGTCAAACACCATTGGTGTTACATGAAGAGCTGTATGCCTCTGTCGCACTTGTCGCTTCAGGTTTGTACCTAGGTTTGCTTGAGCTTGGCATCAACGACGTCACGGCGACAATTGTGACGCTTGTAGTTGGTTACTTGCTGCGCATGGCGGCTGTAAGATTCAAATGGAGTTTGCCTTCGTTCCAGCTTGATCCTGAAAGTTCAGTGCATTAATGGATTAAGAGCCTTAAGCTGCTAGCTGTCTTTAATGACGATAGTCGCTAACCGGACGAATAATCCTGCTAATGTGAAAAAGGGTTACTTCATTACGAAGCAACCCTTTTTTGTTTCTACCAATTCTATTCTAAATAAAAAGAAGCAGAATTAGATTTGTGGTGTTTCAGTTGCCACACCAAAGTTTTGACCACGATGACGTAGCAAGTGGTCAAGCAGCACGATAGCCAGCATTGCTTCTGCAATAGGTACCGCACGGATGCCAACACATGGATCGTGACGACCTTTCGTGATTAGCTGCGTTGCTTCACCATCTTTCGTGATTGTGTCACCAGGTACAGTGATGCTTGATGTTGGTTTAAGCGCAATGCTTGCCACAATATCTTGACCAGTAGAGATACCACCTAAGATACCGCCAGCATGATTGCTGCTGAAACCTTCTGGAGTTAATGGGTCACGGTGTTCACTACCGCGTTGATTAACAACATCGAAGCCATCACCAATCTCAACACCTTTCACAGCGTTAATGCTCATTAGAGCGTGCGCGATGTCAGCATCTAGACGATCAAAGATTGGCTCACCAAGGCCTACTGGCACTTTAGTCGCAACCACTTGAATCTTCGCACCGATCGAGTTGCCTTCTTTTAGCAAGTCACGAATCAGTTGATCAAATTCTGGTACTTTGTCGGCATCTGGACAGAAGAAAGCGTTGTTTTCAATCTCGTTCCAATCCACTTTATCAATTGAGATATCACCCATTTGAGAAAGGTATGCTTGGATTTCAACACCAAATTCTTGTTTTAGGTATTTCTTCGCTATTGCACCTGCAGCAACGCGCATTGCAGTTTCACGAGCTGAAGAACGACCACCACCTCGGTAATCACGTACACCGTACTTTTGATGGTACGTATAGTCAGCGTGGCCTGGGCGGAACTTGTCTTTAATTTCGGAATAGTCTTTAGAGCGTTGGTCTGTATTTTCAATCAATAGACCAATAGAAGTGCCCGTAGTTTGGCCTTCAAATACACCTGATAAGATTTTCACTTCATCCGCTTCACGGCGAGCCGTTGTATAACGAGAAGTACCAGGGCGACGACGATCCAAATCTCTTTGAAGGTCTGCTTCGGTAATTTCTAATCCTGGTGGGCACCCATCTACGATACATCCTAGTGCGATACCGTGACTTTCTCCGAACGTGGTCACGCGGAAATGTTGTCCGATACTGTTTCCTGCCATTACTTCCTCTAAATCAGCTATTGAGCAGAAGGTTTGATTCCGAAACCGACTGGCTAACAGCTTTACTTGTCTATTCTTCGTGAATTCATAGTGGCTTTATTACCAAATGATGTAAACCCCAAAAAACGAACAATTTTAACTTTCTATTACATGAGCCGAATGAAATGAATAACGCGGGGAAATGAGTGGCGCTTTGAGAAGAGTATTTTTATTATGGTAAGAAAGCAAAAAACCCGACAACTCGGAGAGTTATCGGGTTTCTTTAAATAATGGCACGCCCTGAAGGATTCGAACCTTCGACCACCTCCTTAGAAGGGAGGTGCTCTATCCAGCTGAGCTAAGGGCGCGCTACAGGAACGAATTATACGAATTCGAATCAGTAAAGCAACGGCTTTATGTAACATTCTGATCTAAGTGAGTAAAAAAAGGGCAACAAACATATAAGTGTTGGAAAATAGAACAAAGCAAACGTTTGCTTGATGGTAATCAAAAAGATTTTCTGGAATAATGCGCCAAAAACATCAGCCACTAACTTGAATATCAATACTAAGGAAATTCATGACTGCTCAAAATATTGATGGAAAGCTAATTTCTCAAACGGTTCGCTCCGAAGTTGCTGCACGTGTAAAAGCTCGTACTGAAGCTGGATTACGCGCTCCGGGCCTAGCGGTTGTTTTAGTGGGTGAAGACCCTGCTTCTCAGGTTTACGTTGGAAGTAAGCGTAAAGCGTGTGAAGAAGTTGGCTTCGTGTCTAAATCTTACGACTTGCCAGCCACTGCGACAGAAGACGAATTGTTAACACTGGTAGACCAACTGAACCAAGACCCAGAGATCGACGGTATTCTGGTTCAACTGCCTCTACCTGCTGGTATTGATAGCACTCACGTTCTTGAGCGTATCACGCCAGAAAAAGACGTTGATGGCTTCCACCCATACAATGTCGGCCGTTTGGCTCAGCGTATGCCTAAGCTTCGCTCTTGTACGCCAAAAGGCATCATCACGCTGCTTGACCGTTACAACATCGATTTACGTAGTAAGCACGCGGTTGTCGTTGGCGCATCAAACATCGTAGGTCGCCCAATGACGCTAGAGCTCCTTCTAGCAGGTTGTACAACGACAACATGTCACCGCTTCACCAAAGACCTTGAAGGCCACGTGCGTCAAGCAGACGTTGTTGTAGTTGCAGTAGGTAAGCCAAACTTCATTCCAGGTGCTTGGATCAAGAAAGGCGCTGTTGTGGTCGATGTGGGTATCAACCGTTTGGAATCTGGCAAACTAGTGGGTGACGTTGAATACGACGTAGCGAAAGAAAGCGCAAGCTTCATCACGCCTGTACCGGGTGGTGTTGGTCCAATGACGGTGGCGAGCCTAATCGAGAACACCATGATCGCTTGTGAGCAATTTCACTCGAAGTAATCCGCAGCGCATATAAATAAAATTAGAAGGCCGCAACGTGATGAACGCTGCGGCTTTTTTGATACTTAGACATTCGTTTTGAAACAGGGCGACTCGCTTTTGATGCACTGCTATTCGCTACTTATCTGGATTCTCGACTTTTTCCGTCTGTTCAGAAGGCGGTAATAAACTAATAAGCTCACACTCCGTTGATATGAGTTTTTCCAACTCAGATCCTTGTGTAATTAAACGGAAATCACCGCCAGTAATCACCCCAAGAGGAATGGCTTTAGGGTACAGCGCGTTAAACTCGTTTAAATCAAATGCCTCGGTCAAACCTGTACTTTTAATTTGGCTACCCTGAGCCATCAACGAGTTAAGCTTGGAATAGGTAACTCCTTCCGAAAACAAGCTTCTGTTGCCATCGCGGTTCACCTGATGCCTTTCATGTTTATTCTCTGATGACTCAAGCTCAAACACCTTATTTTCACCAAACTCGTCTTGATAGTGCATGCTAACTAATGGGTTGGTTTGACGATAAGGCGAGACGATCATCGCACGCCCTACTCCATCCAATTCCAGATTATTTTCAGCGTGACTCGAAGCTGGGTTACCAAAGTAGACATTCAAGTTATCCATGCGTGCTAAGCGAATGCTTTCCCAGTTGGTATCGGCAAGCACACTATTGATGTTGTGTGTCGCCAATACTTTGGCAAACTGGCGTGAAAACTGAGTCGCACCAAAGAAGATAACGCCTTGTGCCTTCTCTTGAGTCACACCTAGCCTTCTTGCCCACCAACTCGCGGTGAGGCTTTGAATCACAACTGTACCGATGATGATCAAGAACACCATTGGTACCAGCAGGTCTGCGCCTTCTATTAATTGTTTTTCTTGAAGCTTGATTGCAAACAGAGAAGAAACCGCGGCTGCAACGATCCCGCGCGGCGCCATCCAGCTCAAAAACCATTTATCCGCAGAGGTAAGATCCGTGCCGATCCCGCTGATCCACACACTTAACGGGCGAGCCACCAGCATAACCACCGCTAATAAACCAATACCGCCCCAACCTATCGAGAGGAAGGTTCCTGAATCGAGTCTACTCGCTAACAGAATAAACAACGCTGAAATGAGTAATACGGTCAGGGTTTCTTTGAATTCGATGATGTCTTCGATATCCAAGCCTTTCACGTTGGCAAGCCAGATCCCCATGATGGTCACGGTTAATAAACCCGATTCTTCACTCAAGTCATTCGAGAAAGAGAACGCAGCGAGCATTAGCGTCAATACAGCCACATTACGTAAATAGTGCGGTACCCAATGCCCTTGCAGCATCTTGGCAATCAAATAGCCACCGATGATCCCTAAACCTAAACCAATGATTAAGGTTAGTCCCAGAGCTGAAAGTACATGTCCTGTAGGGTCGGCCGAAGAGACTATGTATTCATAAACCAGAACAGCAAACAGAGCGCCAATGGGATCAATCACTATCCCTTCCCATCGCAAGATACTGCCTAAGGAGGATTTAGGCTGAATACTGCGAAGCATGGGTACGATCACCGTTGGGCCAGTTACCACTACTAATGCACCAAACAATGCGGCTAACGGCCAACTAAAGTCCACAAAGTAGTAAGCACCCACCACGATACAGGCCCAGGTAATCAACATGCCGAAACTCACGAGATGAGTCACCATCCGGCCATGGCCTCTGATTTCTTTGAAATTTAGGGTTAATGCCCCTTCAAACAAGATGATCGCAACACCTAATGAAATCATAGGAAACAGCACATCACCAAAAATGGCATCGGGATTTAAGATATTCAAGCCAGGACCTAACAATAGGCCGACGATAAGGAGAGGAAGAATCGCGGGAAGACGTAAACGCCAACCGAGCAGCTGACAAGCTAGAGACAAAAGTCCAATTAACGCCAAAGAAGAAGTAATCGACAAATCCATTTGTGCCCCTAAAAGGTTTGCACCACACCCTGTGGTACAAACTATTCAATGAAATAAGAAAGCCTACGTTCTTACACTATAGGCTCTCTTTTTCACGCTAACCGAATATTATTGTGATTAATCAGTCACTTTACTTTAGGGGGAGTAAAGTCATGATCAGTTAGCTATAGAGAAAGTACAACACCAGCAATCGCTGCACTCATCAAGTTAGCAAACACACCCGCACAAATTGCTTTGAAGCCATATTGTGAGATGAAAGAGCGACGCTCTGGAACTAAGCTACCCAAACCACCGATCAGAATTGCCATAGTAGAGATGTTAGCAAAGCCACATAGAGCAAAAGTTACGATCGCTTGTGAGTGCTCACTCAGTGCCTCTTTAGCATCCATTAGTTGGATGAAAGCCACGAACTCGTTCACGACAATCTTGTTACCGATCAATGAACCTGCAACCACAGCCTCAGACCACGGTACACCGATTAGCCATGCAACGGGTGCAAACACATAACCTAGGATAAGTTCGAAGCTTAGGTTTACGCCAAACCAGCCACCAACAATACCTAGCAAGCCATTCAGCATTGCAATCACACTGATAAAGGCAAGAAGTGTTGCACCCACTGCAACGGCAATACGAAGTCCAGACATAGCCCCATCTGCCATTGCCTCAACGACGTTTGTTGCTCGTGGAATTTCTACATCAGACTCAATATTTTCTTGAGCGTCATCTGGGCTGCCAGGTACTAAGATTTTAGCCATCAGTAGACCGGCTGGTGCAGACATGAATGCCGCAGCGATCAGGAAGTTTAAGTCAACGCCAAGAGATGCATAACCCACTAACGTACCACCAGCTACAGAAGCCAAACCACACACCATCACAGCAAACAGTTGTGAATCCGTCATGTGCTTTAGGTAAGGTTTAACCACCAATGGCGCTTCAATCATGCCGACAAAGATATTGGCAGTCGCAGACAGTGATTCTGCACGACCTGTACCCAAGAACTTCTGTAGCGCACCACCAATAAGGTTGATCACCTTTGGCATAAAGCCAATGTGGTACAAACCTGAAATCAATGCAGAGAAAAAGATAATGATGCCAAGAACATTAATCGCGAAAACAAATCCGTTATTCGTTAGGCCACCAAATAGAAAGTTAATCCCCTCTTGACCGTAGTTGATCAAGCTAGATACCGCACCTGTGGCTGCATTCAACGCTTCTTTACCCATTGGTACATACAGAACCAACAGCGCGAATGAGATTTGTAATAAGAAAGCCAAAGAGACTGTTCTTAGTGGAATATTTTTTCTGTCCGTAGATAGTAACCAAGCGGCAACTAAAATAGTGATAATTCCAAGTAGCGAAGCCATGTGCGTCAACCTAAAAGTTGTAGGTAGGAAAGGCGACGCATTCTATAGAGGAAATCGTTTGCGGCAAGCTGAGGTTGTTAATGTGATGTTGGGGTAATCACGATTTAACTATGAGTATAATTAAGTTATTGAATTTTAATAATTAACTTTGATTAAAAAGCGTACTTTTTCCATATGGAAATTATATTTATAGATTAGGAAACAGTTAGCGATGCAGTTCAACGCAAGTTTTGAGGTTTTTGTCCCAATACGTCGGCGACCCGATATGATCTTTAATGAACTCAATCACTGCCGAAAGCTTCTTCGGCATATTCTTTCGGCTCGGGTAAACGGCATAGAATGGCATTAATTGACTCGCTCTCCATTCCGGCAAAACTTGGATTAATTTGCCCGTTCTAAACTCTTCTTTTACTAAGTAAGTTGCTAAGTAAGCCACACCCCACCCTGATACGGCTGCGTCTCGCACGGCCTCAGCTAGATCCACCGAGTAATCACCCGCTACTTTAACGCTAAGGTTCTCTTGGCCATTATCAAATGCCCACGAGGTGTAATCTCGTTCACGGCTGCGATAGATAAGACAGTTATGGTCAATCAGATCAGAAGGCACATGTGGCGTCCCGGCCTTAATCAAATAGTCCGGTGATGCAGCCACCACAAACTGGCTGTCAGCCAATCGCTGAGCAATATAACCTTCTGGCAGATCTTCGTTGTTGGTGATCCATAGGTCCAGTCGCTCTTCAATCATATCCACCTTGTAGTCAAACAAGTGAACCTCGATTCTCAGCTGAGGATAAAGTTGTCTGAGCTGATCAATCGCAGGAATGATATGTAAAGTGCCAAATGACTGTGACAACCCAACACGCAATATTCCAGAGATGTCATCACGCTGGCTGTCCATATCCATTTGAGCGGCTTTTACCGTGTTAAACAGTTGCTCACAGTGCTGATAGAACACTTCCCCTGCTTCGGTCAGCGTTAAGCTACGTGTGGTGCGTTGTACCAACTTGATACCAATAGAGTCTTCAAGCAAAGCAACTTGCTTACTAATGTGAGACACCGAAACGTTCAAGCTTTTTGCAGCACTGGTAAAGCCTTCGTGCTTGATCAGCGCATGGAATATCACCATCTGTGCAGCTCTATCTGTTAGCACAAGATCACCTTATTAAATCTCTGAAATATAAAATCAAAAAGGACTCCGAAGAGTCCTTTAGTTCGTTCTGCCTATGGTAGGCCAAATGCTATTCAAAGCGACTTAGGTCTGTTAATCAAACTTAATTCTGTCGGCTAGATGGCTTACTGCCAAAGCAAAGTAGTAAGAACGATTCCACTTCATTAACACATTGTAGTTGTTGTAAATGAGGTACGAACGTCCGGTTTCATCATCCGGCATTATCAACCAAGCTTTAATGTCTTCATCAAGCGTTGGCAGTGGGCGATCGTCATAGCGTTTAATACCGAGTTCAGACCACTCTTTTAAGTATTTCGCTTTGTCTTCGTCTCGACCTTGTAAATCGATCGACACATTTGACGGAACATGAACCTGACGACCCCAAGTATATTTGTCATCCCACCCTGATTGGCTGAGATAATTGGCCGCCGAAGCAAATACGTCTTCTTCAGTGCCCCAAATGTCTTTCTTGCCATCACCACTGCCATCAGCGGCGTAAGCTAAGAATGAGCTTGGCATAAACTGAGGTTGACCCATCGCACCAGCCCAAGAGCCTTTCATCTCTTTTGGTGCAATATGGCCTTGATCAAGAATCTTCAATGCCGCCATCGCTTCGCTACGGAAGAAAGCTTCTCGGCGTCCTTCATAAGCCATGGTAGTTAGGGCGTCGATAACGCTGTAATTGCCCGTGAACTTACCAAAATTACTCTCAACGCCCCATAGCGCGACAATGAATCTTGGTTGAACACCATATTCATCACCAATACGCTTTAACGCGGTGTAATGCTCCTTGTAGAGTGACCTTGCTTGCTTCACTTTCCAATCTGGAACCGCTCGTGGAATGTATTCATCCAGAGTCAGTTTTTTCTCAGGTTGGTTTTTGTCGGCTTTTACCGCTCTTGGCTTAAACGTTACACCATCAAAGGCTTCATCAATGATCGCTTCAGAGATGCCTTCTTCACGGCCTTGTTGTTTTAGTTTTTCTACATATTGCTCGAAGCTCAGTTCTTCAGCTTGTACTGAACTTATGGTCAGGCTATTACCCAATAGTAATGCCGACACAGCCAATATGGTTTTCGAAAATTTACTCAACGATCACTCCTCCTTGAATTGAGGTGGCTATCACTCTTCGTCTTGAGATTTCTGTTGAGCTTTACGCTCTTTATGAAGCTCAAGTTCGTTAACTGGTGGTGGCGGAACCTGTAAAAAGAAACCATCGGTATTCAGTGATTCTTTCACTTTTTCGATGTTTACTTGAGCCAGTTTACGGCCATCCATTTTAATTACCATTACAAAACTAGGTTTACCAAACATTTGCATCAATGCGTCAGGAACTTGTGAAAAATCATCCTTCTTAGGGATATAAAGGTATGTTCCTTCTTTCTTTGAGCTTTTATATATAGAACACAGCATGACAAACCTTTTAATTGATTATGACTACAAAACTCTCACTTGCGAGATCAATAGTTTATGTTAGGGAAATATTGGGAACAAAACGTCCATTTGACAACAAGATTACTTGCTGTGCTTGGTTTGGGAATATAACATGATAAACCTAGTTTCAGGCAATGCCCTTTATTTTATTGATAAAGAAATTGTACCAATCCGCTATTGAGGTCCTGTAGTTTTTCGATGTCTAGTAACCCAGATCTAAAAGGTAGCAGCTTTACGCTATCTGTTTTGCACTTATCCGATGATCAAGTCGAAAATGCAGTCTCTTTTCTTCAAGAGAAAGTAGACCAAGCACCTACGTTTTTCGCTGCCGCACCTGTTGTTATCAACATCAGTAAAGTCGCGGGCGATATCGATTTTGTGCAACTTAAAAATGGTATATCTCAAGCGGGCATGATCCCGGTTGGTGTGGCTGGCTGTTCTGATAAGCGAATGCAAAACCTCGCTAAAGAAGCCGGTTTTGCGGTGATGACGGCAAGCAAGTCGCCGTCTCAAGCTCCAGCGAAAATGGCACCAATCAAGGTGATTAGAACCCCTATTCGTTCTGGTCAGCAGGTTTATGCGAAAGATGGCGATCTATTGATACTCAGCCATGTGAGTGCAGGCGCGGAAGTGATTGCCGATGGCAGCATCCATATTCATGGCACTTTACGCGGCCGTGCGATTGCAGGTGCAAGTGGTCAAACTGAAGCAAAAATAATTTGTAATGACTTACAAGCCGAGCTGGTTTCCATTGCTGGAAATTACTGGCTCAGCGATCAAATTGAAAGCGAGTACTGGCAGAAGAAAACCATGTTCAGTATGGCAAACGATGTATTACACGTTGATGTCCTCGCAATATAAGAGAAATAAAAGGAAAACAGAATGGCACGCATTATCGTTGTAACGTCAGGTAAAGGCGGGGTAGGCAAAACGACCTCCAGTGCAGCTATTGCCTCGGGTCTGGCTTTAAAAGGAAAGAAAACCGCAGTTATCGACTTTGATATCGGTCTGCGTAACCTAGATTTAATCATGGGTTGTGAGCGTCGTGTTGTGTACGACTTCGTTAATGTTATCAATGGTGAAGCGACGCTGAACCAAGCGATGATCAAAGACAAGCGCACAGAGAACCTGTTCATTCTTCCTGCTTCTCAAACTCGTGATAAAGACGCACTAACAAAAGATGGTGTTCGTCGTGTATTTGATGAACTGGATGAAATGGGCTTTGATTTCATCATCTGTGATTCTCCTGCGGGTATCGAACAAGGCGCTCTTATGGCGTTGTACTTCGCTGATGAAGCGATTGTAACCACCAACCCAGAAGTCTCTTCAGTACGCGATTCAGACCGTATTCTAGGTATTCTTGACTCTAAATCTCGTCGTTCTGAAGACGGCTTAGAGCCAGTGAAAACACACCTTCTATTGACTCGCTACAACCCAGCACGTGTAACTCAAGGTGAGATGCTCAGTGTTGAAGACGTTGAAGAAATCCTGCACATCTCTCTACTGGGTGTAATTCCAGAGAGCCAAGCGGTACTGAACGCATCGAACAAGGGTGTTCCAGTTATCTTTGACGAAGCAACCGACGCAGGTATGGCTTACAATGATACTGTAGAGCGACTACTGGGTAGCCAAGTTGACTTCCGCTTCTTAACGGAACAGAAGAAAGGCATCTTCAAACGACTGTTCGGGGGCTAATGCACAATGTCATTATTAGAGTTTTTTAGACCACAGAAAAAGACAACCGCAAACCTAGCCAAAGAACGTTTGCAGATCATTGTTGCCGAACGACGCAGCCATGACGACCCAGCGCCGTCTTACCTGCCGCAACTAAAAGAAGACATCTTGAAGTGTATTGCCAAGTACGTTGAGGTCGATCCATCAATGGTTGATCTGACTTTTGAACACAAAGATGACGACATCTCAGTGTTAGAGTTGAATGTTAAGCTTCCAGAAGAAGATCGATAATCTTTCTGAACAAGATTGGCAGGTAATACACTTGCTTGTATTGATTGAATAAAAAAGAGAGCCTAGGCTCTCTTTTTTGTATGTGCAGTTTATAACTGTAACTAAGTTAGGCTTTAAAGCAGCAAGCGGTTATTTGATCGCTTTACTCAGCTTTTCGCCAACTACATCTAAACGCCAGCCTTGCATAACATCAGGCAGCTTTTCTGGGTTACGATCGTGCTTCCACACCCAGCTTAACATTTGGTTAAGTTGCTTCTTCGATGCCAAGAATTCCGTCGCCAAACCACTGTGTTGTGATGCTGTTTTCACTTCATCTTTCAGCACTTTGAACAGTTGCTTGTAGCCAGGGAAGTCCATTAGACGTTCTACTGGTGCTGGGTACTCTTCTTCTGGTGTATGTTCCGCTAACTTTACGATTGAGCTGATCTTCGCACCATGGCGACGCACAGAGCGGTAATCAAAACCCTCTTGCTCCATGTGCTTGGGATCTTTCATCGCAAAACGCGCCACAGCCCATAGGTCTTGTTCTTTGAAGACAAAGTTCAGCGCTAAATCGCGCTTGATTGCTTCTTTTAGACGCCAAGTTGCTAGAGGTCGTAAGATCGCTAATTGCTTAGGTTTAAGCTGCCACGCCCCTTTAATATCAAGGTAGGCTGTATCTGGGTTTACTTTACGAATGCGCTTGGCAACTTGTAAATCAGACTCTTGCTGAGCCGCTTCCCACCAGCCAGCTTCCATCACTTTTTCTAGAAGCTTGTTGTACATTGGCATTAGGTAATGCACGTCTGCCGCTGCGTAGTCCAATTGCTTTTGAGAAAGCGGACGCGCTAGCCAGTCTGTGCGAGATTCACTCTTATCGAGATCGACACCGACAAACTCTGAAACCAGAGCAGCAAAGCCCGTTGATAAACCATGACCTAAGAAGGCTGCCATGATCTGCGTATCAACCATTGGTGTTGGTGTACAGCCAAATGCGTTCTGGAACACTTCCAAATCTTCACCGCACGCGTGCAGCACTTTCAATACTGATGCGTCTTTCAACAAGGTAACGAACGGTGTCATGTCATCAAGAGCAATAGGGTCAATCAGTGACAGCGTTTCACCATCAAATAACTGAATCAAGCCTAATTGAGGGTAATAGGTTCTAGTACGAACGAACTCCGTATCAAGCATAACGACATCGGCTTCACGTGCTTGTTGGCAAACTCGCTCAAGGTCTTTCAATTGGGTAATGATTTGATAATCCACAAAAACTCTCACAGGTTTCTATTTGATCGCCGGATACAAAAATGCCGACATTAACTGTCGGCATTCTAACACCATTTTTCAGCGCTCGCTTAGATTAAGCGCCTCAATGGTTTTGGTGCAGTACTTTCGCGCAAACGGGCTAATTATTCGCTAGCGCGTTTCGCAAGTTCTGCATCGTTTTCTTCACGCAGTACGCGGCGTAAGATCTTACCTACGTTAGTCTTTGGAAGATCATCTCTGAACTCGACTAATTTAGGGATTTTGTAACCCGTTAAGTGCTCACGACAGTGCGCGATAATGTCTTCTTTGGTCAGGCTAGGGTCACGCTTCACAACGTAGATCTTAACCAATTCACCAGACACTTCATGAGGTTGACCGATAGCTGCTACTTCAAGCACTTTACCATGCAGAGCCACAACGTC
Organism: Vibrio sp. 10N.222.51.C5; assembly: GCF_041474575.1. Lineage (NCBI taxonomy): Bacteria > Pseudomonadati > Pseudomonadota > Gammaproteobacteria > Vibrionales > Vibrionaceae > Vibrio > Vibrio sp. 10N.222.51.C5. Next base: position 53,869 of record NZ_JBFRUJ010000024.1, on the reverse strand, counting down.
TTCAATCTCGTTCGGGTAGACGTTGAAGCCTGATACAAGAATCATGTCCTTCTTACGGTCAACGATGTACAACAAGCCTTCGTCATCAAACTTAACGATGTCACCTGTCGATAACCAACCGTCTTGATCGATCACTTCTTTGGTCGCTTCAGGGCGCTGCCAGTAACCTTGCATCACTTGAGGGCCACGAACTTGTAGCTCGCCTACTTGGTCATTAGCAATAACCTTACCTTCATCATCAACAATACGAACTTCTGTCGATGGTACTGGTAGGCCGATAGCACCTGTGTAGTCTTTCAGGTCGTATGGGTTACCCGTTACCAGTGGTGAACACTCAGTTAAGCCATAGCCTTCCAATAGGTGAATGCCTGTCGCTTTCTTCCATTGCTCAGCAACAGCGCGTTGAACCGCCATGCCGCCGCCAACAGATAGGCGTAGGTTACTGAAATCCAACTCGTGGAAATCTTCGTTATTAACTAGCGCATTAAACAAGGTGTTTACGCCGGTAATTGCGGTAAACGGAACCTTTTGCAGCTCTTTAATAAAGCCAGGAATGTCACGAGGGTTAGTAATTAGAAGGTTACGACCACCCATCTCAACAAACAGTAAGCAGTTCACCGTCAGTGCAAATACGTGGTAAAGCGGTAATGCCGTTACAACCAACTCGCGGCCTTCTTGCAGAACAGGACCGTAAGCCCCTTTCGCTTGAAGTACGTTCGCAATCATATTGCGGTGCGTTAGGATTGCGCCCTTCGCTACACCTGTTGTACCACCAGTGTACTGTAGGAACGCGATGTCATCACCCGCCATGAACGGTTTCACATATTGAAGACGACGACCTTTGTGCAGCGCTTTTCTGAATGAGATAGCACCCGGCAGATCATACTTAGGCACCATGCCTTTTACGTATTTCACTACAAAGTCGACAATTGTCCCTTTCGCGCGTGGCAGCATTTGCCCTAGGCTAGTTAGAACAACGTGTTTAACCGGCGTGTTATCAACGACTTTCTCTAGCGTGCTCGCAAAGTTAGATACGATAACAATCGCCTTTGCACCAGAATCGTTCAGTTGATGTTCAAGCTCACGAGGTGTGTACAGTGGGTTGACGTTCACTGCAATCATACCTGCACGCAATACACCAAATAGTGCAATTGGGTATTGCAGTAGGTTTGGCATCATTAGCGCGACGCGATCGCCCTTCTTCAGTTTCAAGTCATTCTGTAGGTAAGCGGCAAAAGCACGGCTGCGCTCTTCAAGCTTACGGAATGTCATAATCGAGCCCATGTTCTCGAATGCAGGTTGGTCCGCGTACTTCTGTACCGACTGTTCAAACATTTCTACAAGAGATGGGTACTGATCTGGGTTGATCGTTTCTGGTACGTCACTTGGATAACGTGAAAGCCAAGGTTTATCCACGATGTTACTCCTCGTTTATCAGCTGACGACTGCTTCGCCGCTTTTTATCATTGCGGTATTACAGCACAGCTTTAGTGCATGAGCACTAAAAGGCTCAAACACTTGTTTAAATTTTGTTAACTACACCAAGAATTAGCTCTGAAACTAACTCTGGGCTCTCTAAATGACAATGATGTCCGCCAGGAACAGTCTCTATATGCAGAGGACTATGCACTGATTTGTAGCGATTATGCTGCAAATGTCGGAATCCATCATTTCCTAAAACTATTAATTGAGGGCATTCAATAGCCGCCATGATCGCTTCAGCGTGCGCCTGTGACATTCGATATAACGAGTCACATTTTAGGTTAGGGTCGCATCGCCATTGCCAAGAGTTATCTAACTCGACAATTCCTCGCTCGACAATAGGAGCAATTAATTCAGCATTGATTTGATTGGCGTGAGCTCTCAGCTTAATAGCATCCTCAAGGCTTGCCAGAGGACGTGAAGGCTTTCTTCGCTGTCGAAGACGACTGAGTACCCCATCTCTCAAGCGAGAAACCGTTTCTTGGGGAGCTTCTGAAAGAGGTCCGTGACCTTCAATTTGAATTAATCCTGACACCTTTTCAGGAAAGGCGGCACTATAGCAACTTGCTATCAATGCACCAAGTGAATGTCCTACCAGTACCAGTCTGTTTGGCGATAATTTAGTCACCAACTGATGCAAGTCATCTATATAATCATGAAATGGGTAGTAACTTCCCGATTTGTGCGACGAGAAGCCGTGTCCGAAGAGATCGATAGCAACAAGGTGAGCATTGGGCGCAAACTTGGCGACTTGCTGCATAACCTGATTAAAGCTGGACGAATTATCCAACCACCCATGAATAAAAACGACCGTCGTTGCGGTCGTTTGTGGGTTGCCAATCTGTTGTGTTGCAAGCGTCCCGCTCGCGAGGGAGTATGACTTTTCAATCATCAAACACTTAGTTCCATCTGTTTGCGCAATCAACGTCTAAAAAGTTAATTACTCTACGTCCTGTATCACTCGACCTTGTCTTGGCATCGTTTGAAAACTGCGACAATGTAAACTTCTGCACGAGTAGTAGGTTGGTGCAAAATCGTTAACAACAACACGCTCAGTGATGTTCCACAGTCGTTGGTTGTCCACTTTCATCACAGGGAAGATGTAAGGGTATTCCCCTATTTTTCCATCTTCACTTCCGCTTGACTGACCAACCAGTGTAATCAGACGGCCTTCTGCAAAACTTAGAGGCTCAACATACCCTTCAATATAACCAACAAAGCGTCCGCTTGGCTCTGCGTCTAGGTCTGGCTTACCGCTACTCGAAATCGGCATATTAGCAACTTCGATTCGAGTCTTATCTTTCAAGTTGGTTACTTTAGAGATAACGCCACCCAATCGAACACTTTTCGCCTCCGGTAGTTGGTCGACCCACTGTTGGTAATCACTAATTACAGGCTCTGATTTTGCTTCAAGTTCGCTAGGAAGTGATGAACACCCGGCAAGTACCAAGACACCAAGAGAAAGGGCTATTAAGCGTAATTTAGAGAGATAATTTGACATGGTTCTGGTCCTTAAACAGGCATTAATAAGAAGCTCTAGATGTAGATATCGACACCGATAAGCTTTGCAAGTTCTTCTTTCTTCGCCTGATTCATTACATCCATATACTCTTCGATAGCCTTACGTCCTCGGCCTTCTGGAAGATCATACTGGATTTGAGCCTTGTGTAGTTCAGACTCTTTAACTTGACGAATAGAGTGAGAAACAGCATTAGCGACCTTAGTCGGTTGCCCAACCGCAGTGCTAGCATCAGATTTTTTTGCCTGCTCCTTCTTTTTAATTCGATTCGGCTTAGACGTGCTGCCTATCAAAGAAGGAGGTAAGTTGTTAATTGATACCATGACTAAATATCTGCCCTCTCAAATCTAAATAATACGCATTTAGACCTAATTTGCATCAGAACCTTGTAAAAATTATTCGCGACCTGGCAGTTTCTTCCAAGTCACTTTGTCACGAAGATAAACTGGCTCAGATTCTTCTGCTGCAACCGCTTTACCTTCTGCGTAAGCAAATTGAGCAAGGAACGCCATATCTTGAGCTTCTGGGAATAGCACTTCACACGCTTTGGTGTTGATCGCAAGTGTATCCATATGCTCGGCATAAGCTTCCCAGCCGGTACCGACTTTCGCCCATATTTCAGAATCTGCTTCTAACTGCGCAGCCAGTTCACTTGGTGGCGTTACACATTCGGCATCAACCGCAGTCCAACGACCATCTTGTTCGCGGCTGTAACGAGCCCAGTACACTTCGCTCATACGCGCATCAATCGCTGTTGCTACATGAGTTTCACCAAATTTACGGTAGCTGCCTTGCGCCATCGCTGCCAGTGTAGAGACACCAATCATTGGTAAATCCGCACCAAAAGCCAAGCCCTGAGCAATACCAATACCAATACGCACACCCGTGAAACTGCCTGGGCCTTGGCCAAACGCGATAGCATCGATATCGGTTAAAGCGACATTCGCTTCTTTCAGTACTTCATCCACCATAGGTAGAATTTTCTTCGTATGGTCTCGAGGAGCCTCTTCGCTACGTGCGAACACCTGGTCACCAATTACTAATGCAACTGAACAGTTTTCAGTTGCGGTATCTACTGCAAGAATTTTCGCGCTCATTTGTGTCTCAAATATTCGTTATCTAATCTAAAAATAATGGCTAAACTCAACAATGCCAATTACTCAGCAGCGGTTGAATGGTCTTTAGCTAAGAATTCTTTAATGACCCCTAAGTCACGTGTACGAGGGATAGGCGGTAAACTCGCCAAAAATATGCCACCGTAATCGCGAGTCACCAATCGGTTATCGCAAATAATCAAAGCACCATTATCGCGCTTGTCACGTATCAATCGGCCGACACCTTGTTTCAAGGTAATCACAGCGTCTGGCAACTGTACTTGTGCAAAAGGATCACCCCCTTTTAGCTTACAGTCCTCGATTCGAGCCTTAAGTAAAGGGTCATCAGGGGCTGTAAAGGGCAATTTATCGATGATAACACAGCTTAATGCGTCGCCCCTAACATCTATCCCCTCCCAGAAAGCACCTGTAGCCACCAGCAATGCGTTACCTAATTCCATGAATTCGGCTAAGGTTTTTTGCTTACTTGTCTCACCTTGCAATAGAACGGGAACCGAGAGGGTTTCACGGAATCGCTCCCCCAACTCTTTCATCATGCTGTGTGAAGTACACAAGAAGAAACAGCGGCCTTGGTTTTGCTCAATCACAGGAGTCAGCATTCTTACTAGCTTATCCGCGAGACCGGGGCTATTCGGTTCTGGAAGATAACGAGGCACACACAAGCGCGCTTGATTCGGATAATCAAACGGGCTCGGCAGTGAAAACTGTGCCGACGGTTTTAACCCTAATCGAGAAGTAAAGTGTTCGAAATCATCCGACACCGCCAAGGTTGCTGAGGTAAACACCCATGCGCCCGGCTTCAGCTCAATCTGTTCGTGGAATTTATCGGCGACAGAAAGCGGTGTGATATGCAGAGCAAAGTGGCGCGGTGTAGTGTCATACCAATACGAATAGCCAGTGATCGACACATCGCACACACGTTCGATACGCGACTTAATCATATTTGCGCGTTCGAAAGCGGTATCTAACAGCTGGCTTCGCCCAAGTGCTAACTTCAATACATCAACAGCAAGTTGCAGAGCATCTTGCAAACGAACTAACTCGCGTGCAATCGACTCGGATTTCAAAGCTTCGCGCCAGTTACCACGAAAGCCGGTATCACCAAGCACAATACGCAGATCGGCTGACGATTGAACGAGCCTATCCCCTACTTTCTGTAGCTGACGCATGTCTTTGGCTTCAGTTCGGTAAGCAATTTCAATGTCTTTGGCTAACTCTTGGATCTGTCGACTGGAAACCGATTGTCCGAAGTACTGGCTGGCGATGTCAGGAAGTTGATGTGCTTCATCGAAAATAAACACGTCAGCTTCAGGTATCAATTCGCCAAATCCGGTTTCTTTGATCGCCAAATCAGCTAGGAAAAGGTGGTGGTTTACGACCACCACATCGGAATCCATCGCTTTTTTACGCGCTTTAAGCACAAAGCAATCGGTATAGCTTGGGCACTCTTTACCCAAGCAATTATCATTGGTCGAGGTAATGGTTGGAATAACCGGGCTGTCTTCAGCGATATCATCACAATCGCCTAAATCACCCGTTTGAGTGGATGACGACCAACTACGAACTTTGACTAACTGAGCCAGCAGCGTTGGATCGGTATGAGCACCATGACTCTCGATCATTTGGCGGCTGAGTCTGTCCAAACACAAATAGTTTGAACGTCCTTTGAGCAACGCAACTTGACCATAAAAGCCAAGCGCATCGACCATCAAGGGTAAATCTCGGTGAAACAGCTGTTCTTGAAGGTTTTTAGACCCCGTACTAATGATGGTTTTCTTGCCACTAAGCAGCGCAGGCACTAGGTAAGCAAACGTCTTACCAGTACCTGTTCCAGCCTCAACAACCAACTGGCTTTGATTTTCAATAGCTTGTGAAACCGCTTCAGCCATGTCTAACTGAGCTTGTCTTGGTTGAAACCCAGGGATAGCTTTGCCCAGAGCGCCATCAGCAGAAAACGTTTTAGATATCATAGAGTACGAAGTTTAGAAAAAGAGAAGGAGAATTATGGCAGGTTTAGTGAGCCGGCGCGAATCAAGAATGACTTCGCACCGGAGGTGTTTGGTTTGGCTTGACGTGGCTTAAGTTACCTTGAAGGTAAGAATTGAAGAAGTAGGAATTAGAGAATCGTTTTTATTTTCGACTGAGATAACGTGATAGCCAAGGAGCACCTTCAAAATGGTTATCACCAGGCTGTATGGCTTTCGCTGCATCGGTTGGTGAGGTCTTACTTTCCCACATTTCATCTAGAACATGACCATCTAATTCGGTACCTCTCGCCAATGAATTCACTCGCTTGCAGTACAGTTTTTTGGCTAGTAACTCTTTATCCATAAGTATCACCTCTATTTTTGGCCAAGGCGTAAATGCCTCGGTTGAAGTTCAAATGCGTACTACGGTCAAAACTTTTAAAAATGAAGCTTCTGCCTGTTTTTCTATCTAAAAACTGATATTTCTATATCAAACAATTTATCAAAGCGATAAATCAGCAGCAGAATTTGTTGAAACCAACTTGATAATAGATTAATTATAACGGTGATATTGCGGCTCAGTTCACCGTTCGACGGCCTGCATTAAATTTGAAGAATCCCGATTTCATATAATAAGTGCAACATTTCATGGAAGTAAGATGCAAATGGAAAGAAAAACTTTACTAACACATTGTACTGATGCCCCCGGCCTCATCTCTAAGATCACCAATATTTGTTATAAGCACCAACTCAATATTATTCACAACAATGAGTTCGTAGATAACACAAGTGGCCACTTCTTTATGCGCACCGAGCTTGAAGGGTATTTCAATGACGAAACCTTACTTGCCGATTTAGATCAAGCCCTGCCACCAAATACGAAACGTAAGCTTGTTGATTCGTCTCGCAAGCGTGTTGTGATACTCGTGACCAAGGAAGCACACTGCCTTGGCGACATTCTAATGAAGAACTTCGATGGCAGCTTAGACGTTGAAATTGCGGCCGTTGTCGGTAACTACGACATTCTACAAAGCCTAACCGAGCGTTTTGACATCCCTTACCACCATGTTTCTCACGAAGGGCTAAACCGTGAAGAACATGAGAAGAAGATGCTAGAAGTGATTGACCAGTACGAGGCGGATTACCTTGTTTTGGCTAAGTACATGCGAGTGCTGACACCAGGTTTTGTTGAAAAATACCACCACAAGATCATCAATATCCACCACAGCTTCTTGCCAGCATTTATTGGCGCGAAGCCATACCAACAAGCGTATGAGCGCGGCGTGAAGATCATTGGCGCAACGGCACACTTTGTGACGAATGATTTGGATGAAGGTCCAATCATCAAGCAAGATGTTATCCCTGTGGATCACAACTTCAGCGCGAAAGACATGGCACAAGCCGGTCGTGACGTAGAGAAGAATGTATTAAGTAAGGCGTTAAACAAGGTGATCAATGATCATGTGTTTGTTTACGGCAACAAGACTGTAATTCTGTAAATCGGATATTCGATTTCCGGTAAGACTTCCAGTTAGAACCCAATAAAAAACGCGCAATAGGGAAAGCCCATCGCGCGTTTTTTGTATCTGATGATCAGACTCGCTTTGAGAGATTCCCGACTACGCTCCTTCGTCGCTATCGGGAATGACGAACTCGGTGATGAACCTTCGAGCTATAGGCTCTAACATACGCTCTCGAACGCTCAGTCTGTCACTATCCAAAGATAGACTCTGGAAAATTTCATCGAACACCCCGTCATTCCGACGAGCCAAGGCGAGATCAGGAATCTCTTTCCTAGCAACTCTCTATTCAAATTAAGCCTGTTCTGATTCCACAATCTTCTTCAAAGAGTGTGGATGCAGCTTGATGCAAATCCCTTGATGTTTAAAAGCCACTGTTGGGTTATTCAAGCGTTCACCCTCGCCTTTCGGGCTAGAGAGTTTGATCTTAACGCCTTGCTCACCCAGCGTTTCAAAGTTAGCAGCGAACTGCGGGTAAGTTTCTTTAAGATCCGCTAGATACTCATCAGCTGTTTGGGCATGAGAAGGAATCACAAACTCTACATGTTCCCAATCTTGGCTTGGGTAAATCTTACCTTCTGCTGGATATGGCAGCTCCAAACATTCAATTTTCCAGCCAAGGCTTTGCAAGGGTTCATCGAAAGCCAACACCACAATTGGACGACCATTAATCATCGCCTCAGAAATCATAGAGCCGTACTCAGACCACGCTTGATGGGCAGATTTCGCTAGCTCAGTGTCATTGATTCGCAGCGCAATATGATCCGCTTGAGCAAAGCTTAAATCCAAACCTAATGTATTTCCTAGGCTCTCGATTTTTGCCATAAAAGTATCAAGGCGGGCGATCATTTGTTGTGGTTCTAGTTCAGCTTGCTTCAGGCTCATCATCATTGTCTGTGTTCTCCAAATAATGGCTGCATGTTATCAGTTTTGCCTTTTGCAACAAGCGTTGCTTTTACAAAAAACACTCAATAACTATGTTCTTTTCGCTCCTTAAACATGCAAACGCGTCTTGCTAAAAGTCGATTGTCAAAAACCACTCAGGAAATGTTAATTTTCTATCAATTCGACCTATAAGAAACCGCACAAAATTGGTATGATTACCGCCATTTCTGTGAACTTAAACAGAGTCTGCTGCTGATTTTGGCATTAAATCGTTAACTAGAAGCATAATTAACCAATTTAATGACCAAGAATTAACGGCCACTCTTATCATCCTTGAATTGAAGGAAACGCGTGTGAATATCCAAGCACTTATTAATGACAAAGTATCTCAGGCTCTAGAAGCCGCTGGCGCACCTGCAGGCTCTCCTGCTGCTGTTCGTCAATCTGCAAAACCACAGTTTGGTGACTACCAAGCAAACGGCGTTATGGGCGTTGCTAAACGACTAGGCACTAACCCACGAGAATTTGCTCAAAAAGTATTGGACGTTCTAAACCTAGACGGTATCGCGTCTAAAGTTGAAATCGCAGGTCCGGGTTTCCTAAACATCTTCCTAGATGAAGCTTTCCTAGCCAAACAAGCAGACGCAGCATTGGCTGACTCTCGCCTTGGTGTTGCCGTTGCTGAAACGCAAACTATTGTTGCGGATTACTCTGCGCCAAACGTTGCTAAAGAAATGCACGTTGGTCACCTACGTTCAACTATCATCGGTGATGCAGTAGTTCGTACTCTAGAATTTCTAGGCCACAACGTTATCCGCGCTAACCACATCGGTGACTGGGGTACTCAATTCGGTATGCTTATCGCAAACCTTGAGCGCGTTCAGGCTGAGTCTGGTGAAGTTTCAATGGAACTTGCTGACCTTGAAGGCTTCTACCGTGAATCTAAAAAGCTCTACGATGAAGACGAAGAGTTCGCAGTTAAAGCACGTGGCTACGTTGTTAAACTGCAAAGCGGCGACGAGTTCTGCGCAGAGATGTGGAAGAAGCTTGTTGACGTAACAATGATTCAAAACCAACGCAACTACGATCGTCTAAACGTGTCTCTAACACGTGATGACGTAATGGGCGAAAGCATGTACAACCACATGCTTCCAACTATTGTTGCGGATCTGAAAGAGCAAGGTCTTGCTAAAGAAGATGACGGCGCACAAGTTGTATTCCTAGACGAATACAAAAACAAAGATGGTGACCCAATGGGCGTTATCATCCAGAAACGCGACGGCGGCTTCCTTTACACAACAACCGACATTGCTTGTGCAAAATACCGTTTTGAAGAACTAGGCGCAGACCGCGTTCTTTACTTCATCGACTCACGTCAACACCAGCACCTAATGCAAGCTTGGACTATCGTTCGTAAAGCAGGTTACATCCCAGAATCTGTTTCTCTTGAGCACCACGCATTCGGCATGATGCTAGGTAAAGACGGTAAACCATTCAAGACTCGTGCAGGCGGTACTGTTCGTCTTGCTGATCTTCTTGATGAAGCCGAAGTTCGTGCAGCGCAGCTAATCGAATCTAAGAACCCAGAACTAGCAGAAGACGAGAAGAAAGCGATCGCGAACACTGTTGCTATGGCAGCGGTTAAGTACGCAGACCTTTCTAAGCACCGCACTACTGACTACGTGTTCGATTGGGACAACATGCTTGCATTCGAAGGCAACACAGCACCATACATGCAGTACGCATACACTCGTGTTGCTTCTGTATTTGCTAAAGCTGGCATTTCTATGGACTCGCTTGAAGGTGAAATCAAAATCACTGAAGAGAAAGAGAAAGCGCTTATCGCGAAACTTCTACAGTTTGAAGAAGCAGTACAGTCTGTTGCTCGTGAAGGTCAACCACACATCATGTGTAGCTACCTATTCGAACTAGCTGGTCAATTCTCTAGCTTCTACGAAGCTTGCCCTATCCTAGTTGCTGAAGACAAAGCTGTTAAGCAGAGCCGTCTGAAGCTTGCTGCACTAACAGCGAAGACGATCAAGCAAGGTCTATCGCTTCTAGGTATCGACACTCTAGAGCGCATGTAAGCGATTCGAGATTCGAGATTCGAGATTCGAGATTCGAGATTCGAGATTCGAGATTCGAGAAAATTAGAAAGGTTGACGTGAAAGCGTCAACCTTTTTTTTGTCTGGAGGTTTGTTTACTCGATTATTTAAGCGATTAGCTAACCTACACAGCAAGAGATCTCCTATTACGCTCATTCGTCGCTCTAGGAGATGACGAGAATAGGTGTAGTGAATCCAAGACAACATCAATGATGCGCCATCAAACCACACCAAATCGTTATCCCTCTTCTCACCATCATTCCCTACAGTGAGGGACGAACGTGATAGGGAATCTGCTTATTGAGAACGTAAGCCCTAGCCACATTCAAACTCCGACCTTATACTCATGTAAAACAATTAATTGGAAAGATCATGAGCTTCGAACTTCACCCGCAACTTGCGAAAGACACCACACTTATCGGCGAATTTCCACTGAGCTTAGCCCTGCTACACAAAGATAACGCAGTGCCTTGGGTTATCTTGGTACCAAAACGTGCCAACCTAAAAGAGTTGCACCACTTACCAATGAAAGAGCAACAGCAGTTCCTACATGAATCTCAGGCGGTAAGCCAAGCATTAGAAGCAACGTTCCAACCAGACAAATTGAACCTTGGTGCGCTGGGTAATATGGTGCCACAACTGCACATCCACCATATTGCACGCTTCAAAGACGACATTGCTTGGCCCGGCCCAGTATGGGGTAATACAAAAGGCGAACAGCGCAGTGAAGAAGATCAAGCCGCTATCCTGACTCGTATCCAAAACGTTCTGTCACTGAGCTCTATCTTCAAGAAAGCATAATTCGAGTTCATCTCATTGAGCTTTAAAGCAAAACACTTCAGAAAAGACACATAACAAAAAGCCGCTCATCTTAGATAAGCGGCTTTGTCATTTTCTAATCTCGCCTTTTTCAACGAGAGTCTGAAGACCGAACTACATCATCACGTTAAGCGACAAACCATCTTGTTTGCTGATGGTGTAGCGAATACGCGTTGTATGACCATGCTTATTCGTATCGACCAAGCGAGAAACTTTCCCTTTCTTGACCCAAACACTCAGCATCGCATCGACGCCATCTTCACTCATGCCAAACTTTGCAGCGAGCTCTTTACGAGCCGCAACGCCGTGGCTATCAATGTATTGATGAAGTTCAGTTAAAATCATACTACTTGCACCTCTAGTGCTTTCTGCTTACTGCCCACTTTCTTGAAGACGCGATACGTCACCACAAAACCACCAGCAATCGCCACCATCCATACTGCACTTGTCACAGGATGCGCAGCAAAGTTTGCCGCTTGGTAGTAGAAAGTCGCACCAAAGTAACCAAGAGCCATCGTCCAAACCGCGATGAAGCGTGCAAACGTCTGACCAAATTCACGAACATAAGCACCCATCGCGGCCACACAAGGCGTGTAAAGCAGGATAAGAATCAAGTAAGCGAATGCCGCATGACCAGATACAAACTTGTCTTTCAAGTTACCAAAGATAGAGGTATCGACTTCTTGGTCAGCTGCTACAGAATTAGAGTCAGACAAGTCGCCAACTTCAATACCTAATGGATCTGAGTAGCTCAATCCGGCTAGGTTTTCAGGGATCGTCATTACCGCTTCTTGCAGGCTTGCTGCTAAGTCAAACTCAGCTGCTTCTTCATCAGAAGGCGTTGTATATAGGCTATTTAATGTACCAACAACGGCTTCTTTAGCGAAAATACCTGTGATGATACCAACCGTTGCAGGCCAGTTCTCTTCAGTAATACCAATTGGTTGGAATACAGGTGTTACAACTTGAGCTGCTCTAGACAGTACTGAGTTTTCGCTATCTTCGTTACCAAAGCTGCCGTCCATACCTAGAGAGTTTAGGAAGCTAAGAATAGCCACAACCATCACGATTGTTTTACCTGCACCAAGTACGAAACGCTTCAGCTTCTGCCAAGTTTTCAACATTACGTTTTGCACTGTCGGCAATTCGTAATCTGGCATTTCCATCACTAAGCTATCACTGCTACCTGGGTAGATCGTGTTTTTCAGGAACAAACCCGTAAATACAGAAGCAACGATACCCATGATGTACAGAGCGAATACTACGTTTTGTCCTGCACCTGGGAAGAACGCCGCCGCGAACAGTGCGTATACCGGTAAACGAGCACCACATGACATAAACGGCGCCATTGATGCTGCTAGTTTACGTTCGCGCTCTTGGTCAAGAGTACGAGTTGCCATGATTGAAGGCACGTTACAACCAAAGCCCAGTACAAGTGGGACAAATGCTTTACCCGGTAAACCAATCTTCTGCATCACTTTATCAAGTACAAATGCAGCACGAGCCATGTAGCCTGAGCTTTCTAGTACCGCTAAGAATAGGTAAAGCGCTGCGATAACAGGAATAAAGGTCGCAACCGTTTGGATACCGCCGCCAATACCATCAGCAAGTACAGTGACTAACCAAACTGGTAAATGGCCATCTAATAAGTGGTGTCCACCATCAACTAATATTGCTCCAACACCAATATCGAAGAAGTCGATAAACGCACTACCGATATTGATAGAGAACATGAACATTAGGTACATGATAACGAAGAAGAAAGGAATACCGACCCATTTGTTCAAAATGAATTGGTCTGCTTTCTCTGTAAAGTTACGGCTTAGTTTGCCTTCGCTGCGACGAACACGTTTACAAAGGTCATGTAAGAAAGTGTATTTAGCGTCAGCAACAGCAAGGTCAATATCGAAATCGGCACCAAGACGCACGCTATCAATTTGAGTGCGAGTTTGTGGGGCTAAACCATTCAATACCAAGTAATCATTTTCTAAAGCACGAATCGCTAGCGCTCGGTGAGATACGTCAGCATCATCAAATTGTGACTCAACAGAAGGGATAAGAGCTTCTAACGCGGCATCGTAATCAATAGAGATAGGGTCAAGGCTCACACCTTGAACAAGCAGTTTATGCAGACGCTCTTTAAAGCGAACCACTTGACCTTTATCGTTTGCAGACAAGCTTAGAACTGGGCAACCTAGCTCTTTCTCTAGTGCTTTAAGGTTAATCACCTGACGTTCGCGCTTTAATACATCCATTTTGTTCAACACAACGATCATTGGGCGACCCAACTCACGCAGCTGTAATGTCATATATAAGCTTCGTTCTAGACAGCTAGCGTCGACAACATTGATGATCACATCTGCTGGGTGAGTTAAAACAGCGCGAGACGCGATAGACTCATCGATGCTGTTCGCATCATTACCACTGTCTAGTGCGTAGATACCCGGTAAATCCGTTAGTTGAAACTGATCACCAGCTTGCGAGTATAAACCCGTCTTCTTTTCAACAGTGACACCAACCCAGTTACCAACGTGCTGCTTAGCACCAGTCAGTGCGTTGAACAGTGTTGTTTTACCACTATTCGGGTTACCAACGGTAAGAACTTGATAATCCATTTAGATAACCTCGATTTGTTCTGCAATGCTTTCACGAATGGCGATAGAAACACCTCTCACTTCAACTTGAAGCGGATCACCCATAGGTGCACGGCGGATAAGCGTCACCTCGGTTTTTGGCAACATACCCATGACCATAAGTTTCTTCCTTACGTCTGGTGTTAAACCTGTTAGTGCAACAATAGAAGCCGCCTTTCCTTGCTCTAGTTGTGAGAGTTTCATAAGTACCCAATTCGTGACTGATAATGAGAAAGATTGTTATTAACGCCATGATACACATACATGCCCACAATTCTATTGTGTGAAATCAATGTTTTCGAAAATACATACTCGTAAGTTTCGTTAAAAACGTTTACGTCAAAAACGTTACTTTCAACAACTAGCGAGAACTACCTCACTAGTACAAACCCTCCCAAACAAAAACAAATCATTAATTATCAATCACTTGAGACAATGTCGGTTTTCTCATAGGTATCTGTCGTTAATTTTATAAGTAAAATAAGTAGCTGGACGTATAGTTACTCCATCGAAGAGAAACTACTTCTCTTTAATTTTATTCCAGAGGTGATATGGCTTTGCTATATCACTCCGGCAGCAAGCGAAGGTGTCGTTGGCACCCGTGGTATAGTCCCCCCCGGCTATGCCACGATATTTTTTTCTTCCCTTTGTTTTATCCCAACAACCTTTTTAAACTCCCCATTTATCTCGTATCTCGTATCTCGTATCTCGTATCTCGTATCTCGTATCTCGTATCTCGTAGAAGCATAAAAAAGCCCCAACACGAATGTCGAGGCTAAAGTATCTTTATTTATGTTCTAGCTGAGTATCCGCTGCGTGCTACTCTTCGTTGTTTTCAGCAAACTTAGATGGTGACATGCCAAAGTGGTGCTTAAACCTTTGACTGAAATAGGAAGGGTCATTGAACCCCGAATCAAACGCCACATTAGAGATCTTCTCTCCAGCGAGTAAGCGCTCACACGCATGCTCTAGACGTACTTCATTCAAGTGCTCTTTGAAGGTCTTGTTGTAAGCCGATTTAAAGCGTCTCTGTAAGCTTCTCTCAGACATAAACAAATACTTAGCGGCAGTTGCAGTACTGAACTCGGCATCAGCGTAGTTTTCACTCACAAGCTGCGACACTCTGTTCTTCCACTCTTGTTCCGCTGTCAGTTTTTGTTGCTCTGGTGTTGAGGCGGCAAGCTTAATGGTTTCAATCTGTTCAATTGTGCTGGCTTCAAGATTGTCGAGTACTTGATACTCAATTGGCCACGAAAGCTGAACCTTATTTTGAGACTCCGAAACAAAGGCATTAAGCTCACCACCGCTCTGATTCATCAATAGCGGCAGCTTTTCGATGTTAAGGTCGGTCGACTTTCCGGTATTGTCACCCATGCTTGATGCCAGTTTAGGGAAAGGCATCCCATGATCTCGAATGGTCACAACAAGATGCTCCTTAACCTCTTCAACCAGAACCACCATACTCTGCGACTTAAAGTTTCTCTTGATGATGCTCGCAACCAAGCTATTGAAGATAATATCGAGATTAAAATACAGCAACGAGACATATCGTTGTTTTGTTTCGACTTTAATATCCAGTTCAATACCGGCTTTGGTTAAGTCATCCTGCCAAGCTTTGAGTACCACCTCTAAGATTAAAATTATATCGTAACAAACTTGCCCTTCTCCTTGAGGCGTATTACTCAATTGAGCTAAGCCATTTTTCAAGGTTAGAATCGGCGACTTCCCGAGCTCGTCATTCCAATTCGGGAGCATCGCAGCAATATGATTCACTTCAGAAGAGAGTTCATTGGCAGTGTGAGACACAAGCGCATTCTTCACGGATAGCTGCTTTTTAAGCTGTTGATTAGTCGCGAGTAATATCCGGCTTTGGTGTCTCAATTGGTCTGTCTTCAGTGCAACTTGCGCTTTTAAGTCCCGGTTGGCAAAAGTGACATAACGCGAACGCCAAAAGACTAAGATAGTCACAACGCCAATCAGTAATATCAGAGAGCTTGCTGCAGCCCAATTGGTCAGATACCAAGGTTCTGCAATCGAAAAGCTTTGATTGGTTGACACAAAGCGATAATGGGAGCCTTTAACCGGCTTCACTTCAAGTGTGTAATCCCCAGGAAGAAGATGATCGAGCGTTAACAAGCCCCCTTCAAACTCACTCCATGGTTCATCGTCGCTCAGTCGATATTCCATCGCTGGTGCGAACGTTGCTGGTAAGATGCCTAGCTTAAACCCCATCGATGAGCCATAAGGAATCTCATCCAGTTCGGCCGTTTTCCCGCCAAGTGACACCGTTTGTTGGTCGACACTTATCTTACTCAACAAGGCACGGCTATGAGGTGTAGTTGATACCAGTAACTCGTTAGATAACGCGCTGACTACACCATACTTTGAGCCGAAAACAAGCCTCGAAGGTTGGCTATCTTGACTGTAAAAAAGAGCACACGCTCCTGCCGCCAGTTCATTGGTGATCAAACCAAATGGCGAACCTATGTGTTTATGCAGTTGCCCATCCAATCCGTAATAACTGATGCCTTTCGAAGAGCCTAACCAAACACCATTGTCATCGCTTATCAGGCAGTTGGGGCTAATATTGTCTTCAACAAGAGTGATTTCTTGAATAATAGAGCTGTCATCCGGGATTCGATACACGCCATAACTGCTCGCAAACCACTGCGCTCCATCCTTCGCTTTTTCAATATCGACGACTTTGCCAAACCGTTCGCTGGAACGACTAAAGCTAATTCGTTTATCAATGAACGAGTAGAAGCCATGATCCGTTCCTATATAGATGCGACCTAGCAAGCCTACATTGAGAGCGGTGATCTTCGCAGGCAAGAACTTGTCGACTAACCAGTCAGTGTCATAACTCGTCAGTTTCATGGTTTCGATAGATAACGAATAGAGGTTTTGCCCAGAGGTCATCCAAAGAACGTTATCGGCTTGAAGCGCAAGGTTTTCAACACGCACTCCCTCAATTGGCCTTGGTAAATCAAGGGCTTCGGGTTGTAGTGTTTCCGTATTTAGACTGATGATACCTTGTTCGGTCGCCAACCAAATGGAAGAGCCAAAGATCTCAAAATCATTAACAGGGTTAGAGTAAACACGAATTGGGTTCTCTTCACTTTCAGAATCAACCAAGTAGAGCCCCATTGAAGACGCGACCCAAGATAACTGGTCACTGACAGGCAGTACTTTATTGATCACCACACTACTCGAATGCATGCCCATTCCAGTTAGGGGTGTTCTCGAGAAGGTTTTGCTGAACAGTGAGAAGTATCGGATACCGTTGTTTGTCGCAACCCACATACCACCAGCATGATCGTTTATCAACGAATATATTTTCTCACCCGGTAACGAGAAGTCTTGACTAGCGGCTTGTTCGAATCGAGTAATTTGTCCCGTAATAAAGTTGTAGCTAATAAGGCCGTGCTCTGTACCAATCCAATACTGGTCCGAAGTTTCGGCCAACGAGAGAACATGCGACCCTTTAACGATGGTCTCTTTGTCTGGGTTCGCGAGATCAACAATCACAGCACCATTTAAAGTACCGATCACTAACTCACGTCGAGCATTCGAAAAATAAACCGTCTCAATATGGTTTTTGTCTGATGCGGTGACATGGGTAAACTCTTGATTCTCTGAAAGGTAAACGCCAGAACTGGTCGCTAGCACCCACTTTGATAGTACCCACTCAGCGTCGTTAATCGCAATGTCACTGCTGTTATTGTATCGGTACAGTTTAAGTAGAGAGTAGGTGTTGAATTCTAAAGATTGAGTGTTGTAGGTATAGAAATTACTGCCGTCAGTAACCCAAATATAATCGCCTGATGCACCGATATTCGCTATTTCAGCGCCGGGACTTAGGCTAAACGCCAATTCGTTGCCAATTCCAGGGTTATGTCGATAGACCTCATTGTCGAAAAATGTCCAAAACTCATCGTTCAGAAAGGCGACTCTTTCCGAAGAAAATTGCAGTAAGCTTCCCTTGCGAGGGAATAGAGTTCGACCATCGTAAAAGAGTACTTTTCCATGCACATCATGAACCCAGAGCCCACCTCCGGCACCTAAATACAAGTTTTTAGCCGCAAGGAAATTCCCTTGCGCTTGAACGGGCAAAGGATAGAAAACGGAGGGCGAGGTATTTACCGCTAGAACGCTAAATGAAATGCTCATTAACATGAACATTTTGAAGATAATTCGATACAACTCTTAATCCTGAACAGCAACAACACATGAAATTTTGGGTACCACAACGTCTTATCGTTGCTAAACCAAAAACTGAGTTTTTTTGTGCTTATTATTATCTTTCCATTTTAGCGGAAATTAGAAAAGGAGAAAGGAGGTTTGTTATTTGTTAGGAGGTTTTATCTTAGCGGTCACGAAAATGCCGCAAAAAGCGGCATGATTCATAAATTAACGAGAGCAAAGTAGAGTAAAGAATACTCGTTTATGACTTACTTCTCGTCTAAGCAACTTGTATAGCTATCTGTAAGTTGCTGAAGAAAATCGAAATAGCTTCCACTCTTCACTTCAACTGTTGAACCGATAGGGTCAAGCTGACCTTGTTTTGCGTTACTTCCGCGCGTCACTGATTCAATCACAGCAGGAGTGAATTGAGGCTCAGAAAACACACATTGAACGTTTTCACGTACTATCGTTTTCTTAATAGCGATCAGGCTTTTTGCACCCGGCTTACGCTCTGGGCTCACCGTAAAGTGACCTAAGTTATTTAGCTCAAACTCTTGCTCAAAGTAACCATACGCGTCATGAAAAACGTAGTAACCTTTGTCTTTCACGGGTGCAAGTTGCTCTCGAATAGACTGTTGCTTCTCTTTCAATGCAATCAGGAATGAATCGAGATTCTCTTGGTACGCCATTGCGTTGTCTGGATCAGATTCAATCAACTTAGCTGAGATGTATTTTGCAGCTACTTCAACTTGCTCGATACCTAACCAAAAATGCGGGTCATGGCTACCGTGGTGGTGCCCTTCATGTGCATCGTGGTCATGCTCTTCGTGTCCGAACTCTCGCAAGTTGATTCCGGGAATATCACTGATCTTGATAACATTTTCTTTTGAACCAATCACCTTAGTCAGAAAGGCTTCTAGGTCAGGGCCGAACCAGATGACCATATCGGCACTATGAACTTTTTTGACATCCGATGGCTTAAGCGCATAATCATGCGGCGAAGCATTGCTGTTCATCAACACATCCGGCTCACTAACGCCTTGCGTTAATTCTGTCACAATCATTTGAATTGGTTTAAAGCTTGTTAGAATAGTATTGGCACTTGCGACACTTGGCGCTAAAAGCAAAGTAGCAAGTATAAAAGATGAACGTGACATAATACCTCGATAATAGAAAAGTAGCTTAGGCTTGAGGTAAATGTTACATTATAACATTAGCGAATTGCAAATGAGTTCTATTCATGGATAACTTAATCCAACTAGATTCTGTGAGCGTCGAATTTGACGGTCGAAAAGTTCTAGACAACATCTCTCTAAATTTAGAGCGCGGCAGAATCACCACCCTGATTGGGCCAAACGGTGCAGGAAAGTCGACATTAGTAAAAGTGGTACTGGGTTTACAGACCAAATTTTCAGGCACAATAACAAAAGCTAAAAAACTGAAAATTGGCTATGTACCACAAAAATTAAAGCTCAATGATTCCCTACCGCTCAACGTAGAGCGTTTTCTAAAACTCACTGGCAATTTCAGTCAGCAAGAGATCCTTGAAGCATTGAAGCTTGTTGGTGCTGAACATCTGCAGAAGAGTAACATGCACCAGCTATCTGGCGGAGAAAACCAACGTGTGCTCATTGCTCGTTCATTGCTAAGAAGACCAGATCTACTGGTTCTCGATGAACCGGCTCAAGGCGTCGACGTTCAAGGGCAAATAGACCTGTATGACTTGATTGACACCATTCGCCACCGCTTTGGTTGTGCCGTATTTATGGTTTCACACGATCTGCATTTAGTGATGGCAAAAACAGACGATGTTATCTGTTTACACCACCACATCTGTTGCTCAGGCGCACCTGCAGACATCAAACACCATCCTTCGTATATTGCGCTCTTTGGCACCGCGACCCAAGAGACGCTAGCGTTTTATCATCACCAACACGAACATCACCATCATGATCTCGCAGGCCAGCCTGTCGAAGGCGACGTGCATGAATGTTCAAACCATAAACACGGACACCACTAATGCTTGAGTTTCTTCTTCCCTCTATTTGGGCGGGTTTGGGTATTGCACTAATTGCAGGCCCACTAGGTTCATTCGTGGTGTGGCGTAAGATGGCTTACTTTGGTGACACGCTTGCTCACGCTTCTTTGATGGGCTTAGCACTTGGCTTTCTGTTCAACATTAACTTGTATTTCGCGCTGCTGATTTGTTGTTTGATGCTGGCCGTGTTGCTAGTGACTTTACAAAAACAAAAGCTGGTCGCGACCGATACCCTACTCGGTATTTTGGCGCACAGTGCGCTATCACTTGGTTTGGTTGCTGTCAGTTTCTTAGATAACGTTCGTGTTGACCTAATGAGCTACCTATTTGGTGACTTGCTGGCAGTATCTCCAACGGATTTAGTGTTCATCTATGCGGGTGCTGCTGTGATTGGATTAGTACTTGCTATCTTTTGGCGACCACTACTATCAACGACGGTTAACGAAGATCTCGCGGCGGTTGATGGCATCAACATTGATTTAATGCGTCTGATTCTGATGCTATTGGTCGGTATCGTGATTGCTGTCGGTATGAAGTTTGTTGGTGCGTTAATCATGACATCGCTACTGATTATTCCTGCAGCAACGGCAAGGAAGTTCTCGAGCACACCTGAGCAGATGGCCTTCCTTGCATCAATTATTGGCTCTATCGCTGTATTCGGTGGATTAAGCTTGTCTTGGTTCTATGATACGCCTGCTGGCCCGTCTGTGGTTATCAGTGCGGCAGCAATGTTTATGCTATCTCAAATGGTTAGAAGTCGAGCTTAGCACTTAGCAGTACGATCTCGTATCTCGAAAACATAAAAAAGGCTTGGTCAGTGACCAAGCCTTTTTAATATCGTTTCAATTAACTTCTATCTCAATCGATAAAAGCCAGCTGATTACCAACCCGTGATTTCACGTAGGCCTTTACCGATGTCAGCAAGAGACTTAACAGTCTTAACGCCTGCTGCTTCTAGTGCTGCGAATTTATCTTCAGCAGTACCTTTACCGCCAGAGATGATTGCGCCTGCGTGGCCCATACGTTTGCCCGGAGGAGCAGTAACACCAGCGATGTAAGATACAACTGGCTTAGTTACGTTTGCTTTGATGAACTCAGCCGCTTCTTCTTCCGCAGTACCACCGATTTCACCAATCATTACGATTGCTTCAGTTTCTGGGTCTTCTTGGAAAAGTTTCAAGATATCAATGAAGTTTGAACCTGGGATAGGGTCACCACCGATACCAACACATGTAGACTGACCAAAGCCTTCATCTGTTGTTTGCTTAACTGCTTCGTATGTCAGAGTACCTGAACGAGATACGATACCTACTTTACCCTTCTTGTGGATGTGACCAGGCATGATACCAATCTTACACTCGTCTGGAGTGATAAGACCTGGACAGTTAGGACCGATCATGCGAACGCCAGTTTCTTCTAGCTTCACTTTAACGTCGATCATATCTGTTGTAGGGATACCTTCAGTGATCGTTACGATCAGTTCGATACCTGCATCAATCGCTTCTAGGATTGCATCTTTACAGAAAGGAGCTGGTACGTAGATAACTGTTGCTGTTGCGCCAGTTACTTCTACCGCTTCACGTACTGTGTTGAATACTGGAAGGCCTAGGTGAGTTTGACCACCTTTACCAGGTGAAACACCACCAACCATTTGCGTACCGTATGCGATAGCTTGGTCTGAGTGGAATGTACCTTGACCGCCAGTGAAACCCTGACAGATTACTTTAGTGTCTTTGTTAATTAATACAGACATTATTTAGCCTCCGCAGCAGCAACAACTTTCTGAGCAGCATCTGTTAGAGATTCAGCTGCAATGATATCAACATCAGAATTAGCAAGTACTTCGCGACCTAGGTCTGCGTTTGTACCTTCTAGACGAACAACTACAGGAACTGTTACGCCGACTTCTTTAACTGCACCGATAATACCTTCAGCGATCATGTCACAACGAACGATGCCACCGAAAATGTTTACGAGTACTGCTTTAACATTGTCATCAGAAAGGATGATCTTGAATGCTTCAGCTACACGTTCTTTTGTCGCGCCGCCGCCTACATCAAGGAAGTTTGCTGGCTTGCCGCCGTGTAGGTTTACGATATCCATCGTACCCATCGCAAGGCCTGCACCGTTAACCATACAGCCAACGTTACCATCTAGTGCTACGTAGTTCAGTTCCCACTGTGCTGCGTGTGCTTCGCGCTCATCTTCTTGAGATGGATCGTGCATTTCACGTAGTTTAGGCTGACGGTACATCGCGTTTGAGTCGATGTTGATCTTGCCGTCTAGACAAAGCAGGTTGCCTTCGCCAGTAATTACAAGCGGGTTGATTTCTAGTAGAGCTAGGTCGTACTGAGAGAACATTTGGCCAAGACCCATGAAGATCTTAACGAACTGTTTGATTTGATCGCCAACTAGACCAAGTTTGAACGCCAGTTCACGGCCTTGGTAAGCTTGAGGGCCTACTAGAGGATCGATCGCTGATTGGTGAATCAACTCTGGAGTTTCTTCAGCGATTTTCTCAATGTCCACACCGCCTTCAGTTGACGCCATGAATACAATTTTACGCGTTGCGCGGTCAACAACAGCACCTAGGTAAAGTTCGTTAGCAATGTTTGATGCTTCTTCAACTAGGATCTTAGTTACAGGCTGACCATTAGCGTCTGTTTGGTAAGTCACTAGGTTTTTACCTAGCCACTTTTGTGCAAACTCTTTAACGCCTTCTTTGGTGTCATGTAGCTCTACGCCGCCCGCTTTACCGCGGCCACCAGCGTGTACTTGACACTTAACGACTTTCTTGGCTGTACTGATACGACCTGCAGCTTCGAAAGCTTCTTGTGCAGTATCACATGCGAAACCTTCTGGTACAGGCAAACCGAATTCTGCAAACAGCTGTTTGGCTTGGTATTCATGCAAATTCATTTTGATATTCCGTTTATTTTCCCTTAAGGGATTATTATTTCCATAACGACACAGTTTCCTGTGTTACGTCTGTAGGGTCTTCTCAAAACAACTGCTGTCCATTTTCTAATGGCTTTACAGTTCAATTGAAGGCCAGACGTTGAGCAGCCTAGCCTTTGAAACTTTTTACGTCTAGCTAACGGGGTTAACTAGACGTTTTAGCGATACTAAACGTCTAATAGCAGACGTGCAGGATCTTCTAGAAGCTCTTTGATGGTCACTAGGAAGCCAACTGATTCACGGCCATCGATTAGACGGTGGTCGTAAGAAAGCGCTAGGTACATCATTGGTAGAATCTCTACCTTGCCATCAACAGCCATTGGACGGTCTTGGATTTTGTGCATACCCAAAATTGCCGCTTGAGGCGGGTTGATGATTGGCGTAGACATTAGAGAACCAAATACACCACCGTTTGTGATAGTGAAGTTGCCGCCCATCAGTTCATCAACCGTTAGCTTGCCGTCACGACCTTTGATTGCTAGCTCTTTGATGCCTTTTTCGATATCAGCGAAACCTAGTGTGTCACAGTCTTTGAGTACTGGAGTCACTAGACCACGTGGCGTAGATACCGCCATGCTGATGTCGAAGTAGTTGTGGTAAACGATATCTGTACCATCAATAGAAGCGTTCACTTCTGGGAAACGCTTCAGTGCTTCTGTTACTGCTTTCACGTAGAAAGACATGAAGCCAAGACGCGTATCGTGACGTTTCTCGAATTGGTCTTTGTACTGCTTACGAAGGTCCATGATTGGCTTCATGTTCACTTCGTTGAAAGTAGTCAGCATTGCTGTGCTGTTTTTCGCTTCTAGAAGACGGTTTGCAACTGTCTTACGCAGGCGAGTCATAGGCACGCGTTTTTGGCTGCGAGCCGCTGCTGGCGCTTCAACTGCTGGTGCAGATGCTGCTGCCGGAGCCGCTTTCGCTGCTGCTAGGTGTGCGTCGATGTCTTCACGAGTAATACGACCACCAACACCAGTGCCTTTAACGTCAGCTGGTTGTAGGTTGTGCTCAGCAAGCAGGCGACGAACAGCTGGGCTTAGCGCGTCGTTGTTCTCTTCTGTTAGCGCAGCTTTATGGCGCTTATCAGGAGATGCTTCTGTATCTTCAGTGGTGTCTTTCGTTGGTTCACCAGCGACAGCACCCGGCTTGATTTTAGCCAGAAGCTGCTTAGAAAGTACCGTAGCACCCTCTTCTTCGATGATAGCTTCCAGAACACCCGCTTCAGGAGCCGGTACTTCTAGAACTACTTTATCTGTTTCGATATCTACAATGACTTCATCACGTGCAACCGCTTCGCCCGGTTTTTTGTGCCAAGTAGCAACTGTTGCATCAGCCACAGATTCAGGTAAATCTGGAACCAGAATTTCAATTGTCATGTGCGTATTTTCCTTTTACTTCTAGTTCTTAAGTAGGGTCAAAGCGTCGTCAACTAACGCTTTTTGTTGTTTCAAGTGTACTGACATATAGCCAACAGCTGGTGATGCTGATGCAGGACGACCTGCGTATTGAATATCAGCACCTACTGGGATAGCAGCTCGGAAATTATGTTGGCTACTGTACCAAGCACCTTGGTTTTGTGGCTCTTCTTGACACCAAACGTAATCGACTACATTTGTGTATTGTGCGATGGCAGCTCTCACATCCTCATAAGGGAACGGGTAAAGTTGCTCAATACGTACAATAGCGACATCGTCTTGCTCGTTCTTACGTCTTTGGTCAAGCAGGTCAAAGTAAACCTTACCTGAACAGAACACGACGCGTTTTACGTTCTCAGGCGCCAGGTCATCAATTTCTGCGATAGCTGGTTGGAACGTGCCTTCTGCCAAATCTTCAAGAGAAGAAGTACACAGAGGGTGACGAAGCAATGACTTAGGTGACATTACAATCAGTGGACGACGCATTGGTCGAACAACCTGACGGCGAATCATGTGGTAAACCTGAGCTGGTGTTGAAGGAACAACAACCTGCATGTTTTGTTCAGCACATAACTGAAGGTAACGCTCAAGACGTGCAGAAGAGTGCTCCGGGCCTTGGCCTTCATAACCGTGAGGAAGCAGCATAGTTAGACCACATAGACGTGCCCACTTTTGCTCACCTGATGAAATGAATTGGTCGATAACAACTTGTGCACCGTTTGCGAAGTCACCAAATTGAGCTTCCCAAAGGGTTAGACCGCTTGGCTCTGCTGTCGCGTAACCATACTCAAATGCGAGTACCGCTTCTTCAGATAACACAGAGTCAAACACTTGGAATGGCCCTTGTTTATCATGAATGTTCGCAAGAGGAACATACGTGCTTGCATCTGATTGATTGTGCAGTACTGAGTGACGGTGGAAGAACGTACCACGACCTGAATCTTGGCCTGAGATACGAATACGCTTACCGTCGTCAACAAGTGTTGCGTATGCCAGAGTTTCAGCCATACCCCAATCGACTTGTTTCTCACCATTCACCATGGCAGTACGATCGTTGTACAGTTTATTTACTCGGCTTTGCAGCTTGTGGCTGTCCGGGTATTGACAAAGTTTGGTACCAAGCTCTTTCAGGCGCTCGATATCAATCTTGTTATCCCACTCGATGTTCCAGTCGTGACCTAGGTAAGGAGACCAGTCTACTGAGTGAAGTGCCATTGGACGCCACTCTTTAACCACAACTTCACCGTGATCAAGTGCATCACGATATTCGTTAACTAGCTGAGTTGCTGTATCAATACCAAACTCACCGCGCTCCATTAGCACGTCAGCGTAAAGCTTACGTGGTGTTGGGTGCTTCTTGATTTTTTGGTACATCAAAGGCTGTGTTGCATTCGGCTCATCGGCTTCATTGTGACCGTGGCGACGGTAACAAACCAAATCAATAACAACATCACGCTTAAACGTATTACGGTAATCCAATGCAAGACGCGCAACAAACGCAACCGCTTCTGGATCATCAGAGTTAACGTGGAAAATCGGAGCCTGAACCATCTTCGCGATATCGGTACAGTACATCGTAGAGCGTGTATCGCGAGGGTTAGACGTTGTAAAACCAACTTGGTTGTTTACAACGATACGAACCGTACCACCTACACAGAAACCACGAGCTTGAGACATGTTAAACGTCTCTTGTACTACACCCTGACCAGCGATAGCTGAGTCACCGTGGATAGTAATTGGAAGTACACGGCTACCATCATTATCACCAAGGCGATCTTGACGTGCACGTACTGAACCGATAACTACCGGGTTTACGATTTCTAAGTGAGATGGGTTAAATGCTAGTGCTAAGTGAACGTTGCCGCCTGGCGTTGCGAAGTCCGCAGAGAAGCCTTGGTGGTATTTCACATCACCAGTACCCCACGTGTCATCGTGCTTGCCCGCAAACTCGTCAAACAGGTCTTGTGGCTTTTTACCAAGCACGTTGACCAACATGTTTAGACGACCACGGTGAGCCATACCAACAACAACTTCACGCATGCCTTGTCCGCCAGCATGACGAATAATTTCTTTCGTCATTGGGATAAGAGCATCACCACCTTCCAACGAGAAGCGTTTTGCGCCTGGGAATTTCGCACCAAGATAGCGCTCAAGACCTTCAGCAGCAGTTAGCTCTTCTAGGAAAGCTTGCTTTTCTTCTTTGTTGAAAGAGGGTTGACCAGATACAGACTCTAAACGTTGTTGGATCCAACGCTTTTGCTCTGTATTTGTCATGTGCATGTATTCAGCACCAATAGAGCCACAATACGTTTGCTTTAGAGATTTGTAGAGATCTTTAAGCACCATCGTCTCTTGGCCAATGGCGTAAGAGCCGACGTTGAACGTCTCATTGAGGTCATCTTCGGTAAGAGTGTGGAAAGAAGGGTCCAGTTCATCAACTGTCGCTCTTTTCCATAAACCTAGGGGGTCTAGATTTGCTGCTTGATGCCCTCGGAATCGATAGGCATTAATAAGTTGCAGAACCTTTACTTGTTTCGCATCGACATCTGGATCACTAACTTGGACACTGTAATGCTTTGTTTCTTGAGCGAGTCGACGGAAGTATTCACGAACACGAGAGTGTGGTTGTTCCACTGTCTCTGAAGCTTGCACAGGCAGTTCTTCAAAAACACTTCTCCATTCGTCACTTACCGAATCTGGGTCACTTAGATACAGTTCATAGAGTTCTTCTACGTACGTTGCATTGGCGCCAGCCAAGTGTGAAGACTCGAGCCATGCCTTCATCACGCCGTTGTGCATATTTTCCCTTAACCAGTAGTTTTCACGTTTGCTGCGGTCTATGCCGAGCTATTAAAAGGCCGCCCCAAAACTTCTAGGGCGGCAATTTTTATATAACTTAAACCGAACGATTCACTAGCATGGTCTTGATGTGACCAATAGCTTTCGTCGGATTTAATCCCTTAGGACAAACACTTACACAATTCATGATGCCATGGCAACGAAAAACGCTAAATGCATCATCAAGATCGGACAAACGTTCGTCTGTCGCTGTATCTCGGCTATCAATTAGCCAACGGTACGCTGCAAGCAGGCCTGCTGGTCCGATGAATTTGTCAGGGTTCCACCAGAATGATGGGCATGACGTTGTACAACATGCACACATGATACATTCGTACAATCCATCTAAATGAGCACGCTCATCAGGGCTTTGTAAGTTTTCACGAGCCGGTGGCACATTGCCATCAGACACTAAGAATGGCTTCACTTTTTCGTAGTTATCGTAGAACTGAGTCATGTCTACAATCAGGTCACGAACAACGGGTAAGCCAGGCAGTGGGCGAATCACAATCTTGTCTTGGCCCGAAAGCGCAGACAATGGCGTGATACACGCTAGGCCATTTTTACCGTTCATGTTCAAACCATCCGAGCCACATACACCTTCACGGCATGAGCGACGGAATGAGATTGTTGGGTCTTGCTCTTTCAACAGAATAAGCGCATCCAAAAGCATCATGTCTGAACCTTCATCCACTTCTAGAGTGTATTCCTTCATATAAGGTTTCTGGTCGACATCTGGATTGTAACGATATAAAGAGAAATTCAGTTTCATGGTCATATCTCCTTAGTACGTACGTGCTTTTGGTGGGAACGCTTCACGATGGATAGGTTCCATGTTTACACCACGCTTAGTCATGCTCTCTGACTCTGGGTTGTAAAGTGAGTGGCATAGCCATTGCTCATCATCACGGTCAGGGAAATCGAATCGAGCGTGTGCGCCACGGCTCTCTGTACGGAAATTTGCAGCAACAGCCGTTGCGAATGCCGTTTCCATCAAGTTTTCAAGCTCTAGACACTCGATACGTTGAGTGTTGAACTCTGTAGACTTATCAGATAGGTGTGCATTTTTCAGACGCTCGCGAATCGCTTTTAGCTCTTCTAGGCCTTCAGCCATTGCTTTGCCTTCACGGAATACTGAGAAGTTGTTCTGCATACATTGCTGAAGATCTTTACGGATTTGCGCTGGATCTTCGCCGTCTGTGCTGTTTTCCCAACGGTTGTAACGCTCTAGTGAACGCTCAATGTCAGCTTCAGTTGCAGGTTTCGCTTCGTCTTGCTTCTTCAGTGTCTCACCTAGGTGTAGACCTGTCGCACGACCAAATACCACCAAATCAAGCAGTGAGTTACCACCTAGACGGTTGGCACCATGTACTGATACTGATGCGATTTCACCACAAGCAAATAGACCTTGGATTTCAACATCGCTGCCGTCTTCGGTTTGCTTAATAGCTTGACCAGAAACTTGTGTTGGAACACCACCCATCATGTAGTGACATGTCGGGATTACTGGGATTGGCTCTTTCACTGGATCAACGTGAGCAAAGGTACGAGAAAGTTCACATACACCAGGAAGACGAGATTCAAGCGTCTCTTTACCTAAGTGATCAAGCTTAAGCTTAATATGTGGACCCCAAGGGCCATCGCAACCACGACCTTCACGAATTTCAACCATCATTGAACGAGCAACAACATCACGACCCGCTAAGTCTTTAGCGTTTGGTGCGTAACGTTCCATGAAGCGTTCGCCGTCTTTATTGAGAAGGTAACCACCTTCACCACGACAACCTTCCGTTACCAATACACCTGCACCAGCGATACCCGTTGGGTGGAACTGCCACATTTCGATGTCTTGCATAGGAACGCCAGCACGAATCGCCATACCAACACCGTCACCAGTATTAATATGTGCATTGGTTGTTGATGCGTAGATACGACCAGCACCTCCGGTAGCAAGGATTGTTGCCTTCGCTTTGAAGTAGCAAACCTCACCGGTTTCCATGCAAAGCGCAGTAGTACCTAAGATTGCACCATCTTCGTTCTTAACAAGATCCAGTGCATACCACTCAGAGAAAACAGTCGTTTTGTGTTTAATGTTTTGTTGGTAAAGCGTGTGAAGCAGAGCGTGACCAGTACGGTCGGCTGCAGCTGCGGTACGAGCCGCTTGCTCACCACCAAAGTTTTTAGATTGACCACCGAAAGGACGCTGGTAAATAGTACCGTTCTCAAAACGAGAGAAAGGTAGGCCCATTTTTTCGAGTTCGATTACCGACTCAGGACCGTTTTTACACATGTATTCGATAGCGTCTTGGTCACCGATGTAATCAGAACCTTTTACTGTGTCATACATATGTTGTTCCCAATGGTCTTCATGCGCGTTACCAAGAGCAACAGTGATGCCGCCTTGCGCTGAAACCGTATGAGAACGAGTAGGGAAAACTTTAGAAAGCAATGCACAAGAAAGGCCTTGCTCAGAAATTTGCAGTGCGGCACGCATACCTGCACCACCAGCGCCGATAACTACGGCATCAAACTCACGAACAGGAATAGTCACTTACGCACCCCACAAAATAAACAGACCAGAGAAGAAATATCCAAGAAGAACTGCAACAACACCGACTTGAAGACCAACACGCAGTTTTGCGCATTTGATGTAGTCAGTTAGTACTTGCCATAGGCCGATCCACGCGTGAACCAAAACAGAAGTAAGCGCTAACATGGTGAAGACTTTAGTGAAGGTTCCACCAAAGAATTGCGTCCAAGATGCGTAAGAGATATCACCAGAGAAAGCACAGAAGCTAACTAGGTAGATAGTGTAAAGCGTCATAATGATGGCAGTTGCACGAATCAATAGATAATCGTGGACACCATTACGACCAAAAGTAGAAACGTTGTTTACCATACTAAGATCCCCGCTAGTAGAGACAATACCGCTGTTGCTGCGAATGCAACCTTAGCGCTCTTAGCGCCAGATTCCAGCTCTTCAAAGTGACCAAGGTCCATAAGAAGGTGACGAATACCACCAGCAATGTGGTAAGCCAAAGCGGTTAAAATGCCCCACAGAATAAACTTCACGAAGAAACCATCGACAATGTCGCTAGCTTCGGCAAAGCCTACTGGGGATGAGAGGGAAATGGATAGTAACCAAAGCAGAATTCCAATCGCGACAAAAGTTATCACCCCAGACACACGGTGTAGGATGGAAGCTATTGCTGTGATTGGAAAGTGGATGGTCTGTAAATCTAAATTAACAGGTCTTGTCTTTCTTTCTTTCACGGGCTTGCTCACTCAGCTCCATTGAGCATTATGGTCATTAAATAACCTTATGATATTGTTATGGACAAAATTTGATTGTAAACCTTCAAAATTTAACATTAACTTAACAAATAACTGAAGTTGAGCCTTAGATAATTGTAAAATAATTGTTAACTGCTCGATTAAGAAAGACACCTCACATTTCTTCTTAGCCTTGCATTTATAAGGTTTTAACCAAACTTTTCAGCGTCACTATACGACTGGCAACATTCTAATACAATTGATGTAACAAATAATGCTACACAGACCAGATTTTTAACGAATTTAATGTAAAAAACACTAACAAGTGCACACAAAGCTTCAGAAAAATTGACTTTCCCACGTAAGACCAGTAAAAAAATGGCACATAAACATCCTGGACGGATTAAATAATAAACAAAGGAGATTGTTATGGCGGATAAGAAAGCTACCCTTCACATTGAAGGTCAAGCGCCAATCGAGCTGCCGATTACAGAAGGTGTACTTGGTACTCCAGTGATCGATGTTCGTACACTAGGTTCTAATGGTTTTTTCACTTTTGACCCTGGTTTTCTTGCCACTGCATCCTGTGAGTCTCAAATCACTTTTATTGACGGTGGAAAAGGCATTCTTTTACATCGTGGTTATCCAATCGACCAACTTGCCAATAACGCTGATTACTTAGAAGTATGTTACATACTTCTTTACGGTGAAGCCCCATCTCGAGCTGAGTACGAAAAGTTCAAGACTACCGTGACACGTCACACTATGGTGCACGAGCAAATCGCTAGTTTCTTCCACGGCTTCCGTCGTGACGCTCACCCTATGGCTGTAATGTGTGGTGTTGTAGGCGCTCTAGCGGCGTTCTACCACGACTCACTTGATGTCAACAACGATACACACCGTGAAATTGCGGCATACCGCCTGATTTCAAAAATGCCAACACTGGCTGCAATGTGTTACAAATATTCAATCGGTCAGCCGTTTATCTACCCACGTAACGACCTAGGCTACGCAGAAAACTTCTTACACATGATGTTTGCAAACCCATGTGAAGAGTATGAAGTGAACCCTATCGTTGCTCGTGCAATGGATAAGATTTTCACTCTACATGCTGACCACGAACAGAACGCTTCTACGTCTACAGTGCGTCTTGCTGGTTCATCTGGTGCTAACCCGTTTGCGTGTATCGCAGCAGGTATCGCATCACTTTGGGGCCCAGCTCACGGCGGTGCAAACGAAGCTTGTCTGCGCATGCTTGAAGAGATCGGTAGCGTAGATAACATTGAAGAATACGTTGCGAAAGCAAAAGACAAAGATGACCCATTCCGTTTGATGGGCTTCGGTCACCGTGTTTACAAGAACTACGACCCACGTGCAACAGTAATGCGCGAAGCGTGTCACGAAGTGCTTAAAGAGCTAAACATCCAAGATCCACTACTAGACGTGGCGATGGAACTTGAGCGTATCGCTCTTTCTGATGAGTACTTTGTTTCTAAGAAGCTATACCCGAACGTAGATTTCTACTCAGGTATCATTCTGAAAGCAATCGGTATTCCAGTATCTATGTTTACAGTAATCTTCGCGATGTCTCGTACCATCGGTTGGATTGCTCACTGGAACGAAATGCACAGCGATCCGACGAACCGTATCGGTCGTCCTCGTCAGCTATATACTGGTGAAGAACAACGTGACTTTAAAGCACTTCACGAACGTGAATAGTTGCTATAAATCATAATGTTAAAAGGGGTTGATGTGAGAACATCAACCCCTTTTCTTTTGTACGCTCTCAACTTCGTCATCCTCAAGAATGCGAAGTGAACGAATAAAATAATATCGTCATCCCCAAGAACGAGGGACGAATGAGTTGGGGATCTCCTTAAGCGAGCAGATAAACTATACAGGTTACCTGCTCAATTCTAGAGAACGACGCATACACTCGACTCGTACCCCTTATCTCGCATCTGCTCTTAAACTGGGTTATCGATATCAATAAACTCAACATCCAAGCCATGTTCTTCCGCTAACCATTCACCTAACGCTTTTACACCGTATCGCTCAGTCGCGTGGTGGCCAGCAGCAAAATAATGAATGTCTTGCTCGCGTGCTGAGTAAGTAGTGCGCTCAGAAATTTCACCAGAAATAAAAGCATCAATGCCTTGAGAAGCCGCTAGCTCAATGTAGTCTTGACCACCACCAGTACACCAACCGACGGTCGTTATCATTTTGTCTTGGTTTTCTGGAGCGATATGCAGTGGTTTACGATTTAGAGCTTGATCGATTTTTGCTGCGAATTCAGTACCTGTCATTGGTGTTTTTAATTTACCAAACATAGCAACCGATTGTGGGTGCCCTTCCAAACCGCCTTCGACTTCTATCTCAAGTAACTCCGCCAGTTTCGCGTTATTACCAAGCTCAGGGTGGATATCAAGCGGCAAGTGATAACCTAAAAGATTGATGTCATTTTTAATCAAGGTACGAATGCGCTTACCCTTCATGCCACGAATCGCTTCTGACTCGCCTTTCCAGAAAAAGCCGTGATGGACTAACAAAGCGTCTGCGTTCAGTTCTACCGCTTTATCAATCAAGGCTTGAGAAGCTGTTACACCAGTAACGATTCGCTTCACTTCTGTCGCGCCTTCAACTTGAAGACCATTAGGACAGTAATCTTTAATCTGCTGTGGCTGCAGTTTTTCGTTAAGTAGCTTTTCTAATTGTAAGTTAATCATTTTTCTTTCCAGCTTACCTTTATAATAACGTCGTTATATCAATTTACGGGTAGAATGTCGAAAGCCCCACGATGAGTTTATGAGGAAGAGATGACAGCACTGCAACGTTTTTACCAATGGGTCATCGACTCACCGCCATTACTAGAAATCAAGCCACCGGTTTCGGATCTCAGTGCATTCTCTAGCAACCATGCCATCGACTCATCACATACTTATGAGGGTAATCCTAGATTAGGTTTCCTCTACCAATATCTATGCGAGCAAGTGATCGCTGCCTCACCGAATTACTCGATAAAGCACGACGAGATTCAGATCAATGTGGAAGGCAGAACTCTCGGTGCAATCGACTTTATTCTTAAAGAAGAGAGCAGCCAAAAGCTGGAACATTGGGAAGTGGCGATTAAGTTTTATCTGCTCCACGAACAAACATGGTTTGGACCCAACTCTCACGACCAATTGGATAAGAAACTCGACAGGATGCTCAGCCACCAACTCGAAATGTCCTCTTCTGCCGCCTTTGTTGAGCAATATCCAGAAATCGATGTCGACTCAAAACACTTACTGATGCAAGGTCGTCTGTATACCAACCCTTTCTTAGAGCAAAACATACCGACAAAATGCTTGGGCTATGACATTAACCCAAGCCAAGTAAACGGCTTTTGGTGCTATCAAGATCAGGCTCATTTAATCAGTGAACCACTGTATCCACTCACCAAAGAGCAATGGGCAGCAGGGACGGATGATTTCAGCAGTCAGCCTATCACCGAGTTCGGTGATCGCTTCGTCCATGGGCAAACAAAGTCGGGGCAATTCTGGTTTGTGATGCCACAAAGTTGGCCACACGGTTAGTCGTCTGAGCTAACTCAGTTACCTTTTCCCGCTTATACGTAACTAACACAAACAAAAAGGGCTGATGCTTTCACATCAACCCTTCTTCTATTTACGTAGCAACTCTAGTAATCGAGATTCGATTATAGGCCAGCCGCTGCAAATACTTGGTTCACAATCTCTTGAGCTTCTGCTTCGATTGCTTTCAGGTGCTCTTCACCCTTAAAGCTTTCACAGTAGATCTTGTAGATGTCTTCAGTGCCTGATGGACGAGCAGCAAACCAGCCGTTCTCAGTTGTCACTTTCAAGCCACCAATCGCAGCACCGTTACCTGGAGCGTGTGTTAAGCGTGCAGTAATTGCATCACCAGCCAACGTCTCAGCAGAAACCATCTCTGGAGATAGTTTCTTCAGCACGTCTTTCTGTGCACCATTTGCTACCGCTTGAATACGGTTGTACTTAGATTCACCGTGTTTAGCAGCCAGCTCTTCGTAGTATTCTTGTGGGTTCTTACCTGTCACTGCTGTGATCTCAGCCGCAAGCAAGCAAAGAATCAGGCCGTCTTTATCTGTTGACCAAGGCGTACCGTCTTTACGTAGGAAAGAAGCACCTGCACTCTCTTCACCACCGAAACCAAACTGACCGTTGTAAAGGCCATCAACGAACCATTTGAAACCAACTGGCACTTCACAAAGTTCACGACCTAAGTCTGCTACTACACGGTCGATCAATGCGCTTGATACCAAAGTTTTACCAACAGCAACCTCTTTACCCCAACCTTCACGGTTACGGTATAGGTAATCGATACAAACCGCTAGGAAGTGGTTTGGGTTCATTAGGCCTTTAGGCGTAACAATGCCGTGGCGATCGTAATCAGGGTCGTTACCAAACGCTAGTGCGTATTCATCTTTAAGTGCAAGCAAACCTGCCATTGCGTATGGAGAAGAACAGTCCATACGAACTACGCCATCTTTATCTAGAGACATGAATTGGAATGAAGGGTCAACCGCTTCACTTACCAGAGTAAGATCTAGATTGTACGCTTTACCAATTTGACGCCAGTAATCAATACCGCTGCCACCCAGTGGATCAACACCAATCTTGATGTTTGCTTTCTGGATCGCTTCCATATCCACGACGTTAACCAAATCAGCGACGTATGGCGCGACTAGGTCAACTTCTTTTACTAGCTCAGACTGTTTAGCCTGTGCGATAGGCGTACGCTTAACACCTTGCATTTGCTCAGCAATGATCACGTTCGCACGGTCTTCAATCGCTTGAGTCAGTTCAGCTTCAGCTGGGCCACCGTGTGTCGGGTTGTATTTAATACCGCCGTCTTGAGGTGGGTTATGTGAAGGCGTGATAACAATGCCGTCGGCTTTTTTGTCATTCACTAGGTTGTGCGTAAGAATCGCGTGCGAGATACCAGGTGTTGGAGTAAAGCCGTTGTTTTCTTGAATAATAACTTCAACACCGTTCGCTACAAGCACTTCGATAACCGTAGAGAACGCAGGCTCAGATAGAGCGTGAGTATCTTTACCTAAGAAAAGAGGGCCAGTTGTACCTTGCTCGGCACGAACTTCAGCAACCGCTTGTGCAATTGCTAGAATGTGGTTTTCGTTAAATGTTGATTTGTCTGCTGTACCGCGGTGACCTGAAGTACCGAAAAGTACTTTATGATCAGGGTTCGTAGCATCCGGTTGCTGTAAGAAATAGTTAGCAACTAAAGCCGGGATATTATGAAGATCTTCCTGCTGAGCTTTCTGCCCAGCACGAGGGTGCATAGCCATTTTTCGACATCCTTATATATAAAATTTTAAAACAAAAAAACCTCATAATATCTTCTTATCCATGGATATTATGAGGTTTAAATCAGATTTCGTTAAATTGAACCTGTTACTTTTTCTATCAATTCTGCTTGGAAATTCATGCGGCTCATAAGCTGCTCAACCATCTGTCTTTTTCGGCTTGTATTGTTATTAGTAATAACCCAAAAAGGACTTTGTGGAATAGCTTTAGGCTTAGTCGTGTTGCCGTTTGCTAGCAACGTCGCTTCGTTATCTGCAAAGTAAACGCGCTTACGGCCTTTTACTTGAGTTGCTTCTGAAAAGCTTAAAGGGTCGATTTTATGCAGTGTTGATAACACAAGCATGAAACGATCAATGGCTTTCTTTAGTGATGCAAACTCATCTGATATTAGTAGTGAGCGCATTTCTTTAACGCCATCGAACTTCTCTGGAGTAAAGCCTACCTCTTTGCTAACAACGATACCTTTTGGCTCAACGATCTCTTCGATCGGAGCCATGCCTTGGCTATCAACCTGTAACAAGCGGCGCAGAATATCTGAAGCGCTTTCGCCAATACGTTCTGTCTGACCCGCAATAAAACGGTATAGGTCCTCATCAACCTCAATTGTTTTCATTCGCTTTTCACAATCTCAATGTTTAAACTCTGGGGGATTATAGCGAGATCCGCGCGGATACTCTACGTCAAACCCACCATGAATAAGATAAAAATGTCAGTACAGCTCAACTATAAAATTGAAGGTGAGGGTCACACCATTGTTTTGATCCATGGATTATTCGGTAATCTGGACAACCTTGGCTTGCTCGCTAGGGATCTAAAAGCCGATCATCAGGTACTTAGTATCGATCTCCGCAACCACGGTCAATCCTTCCATAGTGACACTCATAACTATCAAGCGATGGCACAAGACGTGGCTCAACTGCTGCATGATCTTAAGTCAGAAGACGTCACTGTGATTGGTCACTCGATGGGTGGCAAAGTAGCGATGGCACTGACACAACATCTTGCGCTGCATAAATTGATTGTCTTGGATATGGCTCCGGTCGCGTACACTCAGAGTCGCCACGACAACGTATTCGCAGGCCTGCAAGCCGTGATAGAAGAAGAGCCGACTTCACGCTCAGATGCACTCAAGGTTCTCGCAAAACATATCGAGATCGATGGCGTTCGCCAGTTTTTAACCAAATCTTTGTTCAAAACAGAGCAAGGCATCATGGAATGGCGCTTCAATGTTGCTTCGTTATTGAGCAACTACCCACATATTATTGGTTGGGAACCGATCGAGAAAACCTCGGTCAAAACCTTGCTCATTAAAGGTGGGGATTCAGATTACCTCACCGCAGAACATCAAGCAGCCGTTCAGCAGCAATTTTCTAACGCAAAAGCGCATGTCATTGCCAACACAGG
The DNA here is from genome assembly GCF_041474575.1 of Vibrio sp. 10N.222.51.C5. NCBI lineage: Bacteria > Pseudomonadati > Pseudomonadota > Gammaproteobacteria > Vibrionales > Vibrionaceae > Vibrio > Vibrio sp. 10N.222.51.C5. Next base: position 16,349 of record NZ_JBFRUJ010000024.1, on the reverse strand, counting down.
TCACTGGCTGCATGCTGAAAAACCAGCAGAAGTACTTAGAGCAATTAGAAAATTCATCGCTTAACTGCGCTTTTTCGTGCAGATAAATGAGAGCTGTGTAATTACTGCAGATTAACTTTATCTCACAACAGTGATATAGTGCGCCCAAGCAAAATTGGTATATAAGGTTCCCATGCTTTACGACTACATGAACATCATCGAATCTGTTGGTTTAGATCTCCTGTTTGCCGCGATTTTCTTTTTAATCGGTATGGCAATTAAGGACGTTCTCAAGCAGGGAAATGTTCCTCCATTTGGTCGTCGCATCGTATGGTTAGTACTTTTCCTTGGCTGTGCGGGTTTTATCGCCAAAGGGATAATCCAACTAAGCTGGGAAGGAACTGGGATCTAACGATTCTCTTCCGAACTTTATTACACCGACAACAGACAAAATGAAAGGTAATGATTCTATGGCAAGTGTAGGTCTCTTCTTTGGTAGCGATACAGGTAACACTGAAGCTGTTGCTAAGATGATTCAAAAGCAATTGAGCAAACAGCTCGTTCACGTTCAAGACATTGCAAAAAGCAGCAAAGAAGATATCGATAACTTCGATCTACTGCTGCTTGGTATCCCTACGTGGTACTACGGCGAAGCACAATGTGATTGGGATGACTTTTTCCCAGAGCTAGAAGCTATTGATTTCTCAACTAAGCTTGTTGCTATCTTTGGTTGTGGCGACCAAGAAGATTACGCAGAATACTTCTGTGATGCTATGGGTACTATCCGTGACATCGTTGAAGCGAAAGGCGGTACTATCCTAGGTCACACATCAACTGAAGGCTACGAATTCGAAGCATCGAAAGGTTTAGTTGAAGGCGATGACAGCCAATTCGTTGGTCTATGTATCGATGAAGACCGTCAACCTGAGCTAACTGATGAGCGCGTATCTAACTGGGTTAAACAAATCCACGAAGAGATGTGCCTAGCAGAGCTAGAAGACTAATTCTCTAGTGGTTGTTAATTGTTACAGTTAATAACCATTATGTAGATATGAAAAAACCTCCTTATAGGAGGTTTTTTGCTATTTAAAATCTATTAATTAGCACTCAGCCTCTAATGCTTCATCATCATCTCTAAATTGCGGCTTCTTTCTTACATAGAGGGTGCGTTGAATTTCTGAAACCACATTACCCTGCTTATCTTTCACGTGAATAATAAATTCGGGGAAGCACTTTTCACCGAGTTGCGTCTGACGATAGATATCGTCAAGCTGCCCTTGCCTTATCTCAAAATCTGCATACAAGTCCGATTGCCCCGGCTTGATGAAGTTAATGCTCGCTTCTTTATCCCAAACATAATATCGTTCACCTAAAATTCCCATTAACATCAATGAGTAAACGGGATCGGTAAGAGAAAAGATACTGCCGCCATATTGAGTACGATTGGCGTTCTTATTCCACCAGCGTAGCTTAAGTACCGTCTTAACAACCCTAAAGTCAGTGCTAATGTGGGCTATTCGAATACCCGCTCCCCAAAAGGGAGGCCAAATATTAAGAGCAAATTTTACAATGTTGGGTTTATATATTTTTGCGAGTTGCTTATTCATAACAACATTCCATGTTCATATCAGAAACACCGTCACCTTGACTGGTCGTACCTCCACTATAAGTGAGATACTTCCAATTTACAAAACAGATTGTGATGTCAGTAAGTAACCCTTTGAAGTTCGTGGTTTATTGTTATGCCTGACTAAACTATAATGGTATTAATATTGAATTCTGTTAATTGCTGCAGATCATCAACAGGAAAGTATATGTCAGACAATAATCAAGCGCTAAAAGATGCAGGTCTTAAAGTGACCCTTCCACGGCTCAAAATTTTAGAAGTATTACAACAGCCAGACTGCCAACATATTAGTGCTGAAGATTTATATAAGAAGCTGATCGACCTAGGTGAAGAAATCGGTCTTGCAACCGTTTATCGAGTACTTAACCAATTCGATGACGCTGGCATTGTAACTCGTCACCACTTCGAAGGCGGCAAGTCTGTATTTGAACTTTCTACACAGCACCACCACGACCACCTTGTATGTTTAGATTGTGGCGAAGTGATCGAATTCTCTGATGACATCATCGAAGAAAGACAGAAAGAGATTGCTCAGCGTTACAACGTGCAACTAACAAACCACAGTTTGTACTTGTACGGCAAAAGCATTAACGGAGATTGCAAAGGCAATCCAGACGCGCATAAAGCGAAGTAGTAATACAGAACGCTGGCTTAGGCCGGCGTTTTTTATATAGGGCATCATAAAGTATCCATGAAAAGAATCCCGCTAGTTAAGGCTTTTACTTTAATTGAGATGTTGGTTGTTGTAGTGATTATTGCAGTGCTTGCTATTGTTGCCCTTCCCCGTTTTCTTAACATTCAAACCGATGGCCGTATCGCTCTGTTTGACGCTGCTCAATCTCAATTTCAAACTGCGATCACGTTTGCTCACAGTAAATGGCTGGTCAGCGGCGGCGGCAACGCTGAAATGAATGACATGCCAGGTTTTGGGGAAGACGGAGACGGCAATGCTCAATTGGACATAAATGACGTCGGCTACCCACTCGGCGTCGATAAAGGCAACCCTATGGGGCAGCCTTACAACATAGGTCAAGGTGACCAAGGGTGTGTGTCAATATGGAATGCCATTATGACAACCGACCTGACCGCTACTACAGACCCGAACCAGTCCAACAATTTTGATTTTATTACCCGCCGTCAAAACCATAGTTTTGTTGCCAAAGACGGTACTCCTCAAAACAAACTCGCGCTTTGCTACTTCATCTACACTGGAGTCGATTTCGACAGCGATCCTGGTAATGCAGGTTATGTTTTCTGGTATAACTCACGCACGGGTGAAGTAACCCAACAAGACCCTAATAATCCCTAAAACTCTGGCTCTAGTGCTTAAAACGCTAGTTGGTCACTAGAAACACCTTGGTAATCAAATTTAAGACACAAAAAAACCGGCTCTAAGCCGGTTTTTTATTGGGTCGTTTTTAACAAACTAAATACTCAAGCATTAAGCTTCAGTTTTACCCCATGTGTCACGTAGACCAACCGTGCGGTTGAAGACTAGTGCATCTGCTTTAGAGTCTTTCGAATCCACACAGAAGTAACCTGTACGTTCAAACTGGTACGCTTGCTCTGCCACACCTTCTGCTAAGCTAGGTTCAACAAAACCATTTAGCGTAACAAGAGATTCAGGGTTTAGCGTTGCAGCGAAGTCATCAGCAGCGGCTGGGTTTGGCACTGTGAATAGACGATCGTACAAACGAATCTCAGCAGGCAGTGCTTTATCAGCAGATACCCAGTGGATAACGCCTTTCACTTTGCGGCCATCTGCAGGGTTCTTACCCAATGTTTCATTGTCGTAAGAACAGAAGATAGTCGTAATGTTGCCTTCTGCATCTTTTTCGATACGTTCAGCTTTGATCACGTAAGCACCACGCAGGCGAACTTCTTTACCTAGAACCAAACGCTTGTACTTTTTGTTTGCTTCTTCACGGAAGTCGTCACGTTCGATCCAAACTTCGCGTGTAAATGGAACTTCACGAGTACCCATTTCTGGCTTGTTCGGGTGGTTTGCAACCGTTAGCGTTTCTACTGTATCTGCTTCGTAGTTTTCGATAACGATCTTAACTGGATCCAGAACAGCCATTGAACGAGGTGCATTTTCGTTCAGATCATCACGGATGCAAGATTCAAGTGAACCGAACTCAATCATGTTCTCTTGCTTAGTTACACCAATACGCTTACAGAATTCACGAATCGAGCTTGAAGTAAAACCACGACGACGTAGGCCAGAAATAGTAGGCATGCGTGGGTCATCCCAACCTTGAACTAGGTTTTCAACCACAAGTTGGTTCAGCTTACGCTTAGACATCACTGTATATTCAAGATTCAGGCGGCTAAACTCGTACTGACGAGGTTGGCAGTCAATCGTGATGTTATCTAGAACCCAATCGTACAAACGACGGTTATCTTGGAATTCAAGCGTACAGATAGAGTGCGTAATACCTTCCAGCGCATCAGAGATACAGTGAGTAAAGTCGTACATTGGGTAAATGCACCACTTGTCAGCCGTTTGATGGTGGTGAGCAAAACGAACACGGTAGATAACAGGATCGCGCATAACCATGAACGAAGAGCTCATGTCGATCTTAGCACGTAGACACGCTTTACCTTCTTCAAAGCCACCGTCACGCATTTTTTCAAACAACGCTAGGTTCTCTTCAGGGCTGCGGTCACGGTATGGGCTCGCTTTACCAGGCTCTTTTAGCGTGCCACGGTACTCACGGATTTGATCAGGACTTAGCTCGTCAACATACGCTAAGCCTTTATTAATTAATTCCACAGCATAAGCGTAAAGCGTATCGAAGTAGTTTGATGAGTAACAAATATCACCAGACCATTCGAAGCCTAACCAGCTTACATCATTCTTAATTGACTCAACGTATTCAACGTCTTCTTTTTCAGGGTTTGTATCATCGAAACGAAGATTACATTGTCCCTGGTAGTCCTGAGCAATACCAAAGTTCAAGCAAATAGATTTAGCGTGACCAATGTGCAGGTAGCCATTTGGCTCCGGCGGGAAACGAGTATGCACGCTACTGTGTGTACCATCCGCTAAATCTTTATCAATAATTTGGCGAATGAAATTCGATGGACGAGCCTCAGCTTCACTCATCTATAGCACCTCTATGTATTTAGTATTGTCAGAGAAAGTTATCTTTCGTCCCCAAGAAAACGGTCGCTTATAGCGCCAGTCAAAGATAGAAAGATCATTGTTGCTAATCATCCACAATTCTTAGCCTTTGCACAATAAGAACCGTCCGTTAATTGCGATTATTTCTGCTATTCGATGAAGAATAGAACGAACCGTGTTCGCTGGTCTTAAACTGCAGGCACAAAAAAGCCTCCCATGTGGGAGGCTTTCAATTTGACACTTACTTAAGAGTAACTTTACGTCTTAACTAAGTACTTCCCTTACTGTGGAAGTTTTACATCAGATAGGTCTTCGCCTGCACCAATAGCTTTCATTTCGCCAGCTACGATTTCAGCTAGTGGGCCTAGGATAACCTGTAGGTTGTTTTCACCTAGTTTAACCACACCTTTAGCACCAAGTTTCTTAAGAACAACTTCATCTGCAACAGAGCGGTCTTTAAGAGTTAGACGTAGACGAGTGATACAAGCGTCGATTGAAGTTAGGTTGTCGTGACCACCTAGAGCTTTCAGGTATTGACGTGCAAGGTCGCCCTTTGGTGCTTCGCCAGCAGGAGCTGCAACAGCTTCGTCATCATCTTCACGACCTGGCGATTTCAAGTTGAAAGCGCGGATTGCGAAAGAGAAAGTGAAGAAGTATAGAGCACCGAAGCCAAGACCGATTAGTAGTAGTACGAATGGTTTAGTTGCTAGACCCCAGTTCAATACGAAGTCGATAAGACCAGCAGAGAAACCGAAACCGTGCAGAGTACCAAACATGTTAGCAACTACTAGAGACAAACCTGTAAATACAGCGTGCATTGCGTATAGAGCAGGAGCTAGGAATACGAACATGAATTCTAGCGGCTCTGTGATACCTGTTAGGAATGAACAGAATGCAACTGAGAATAGTGCGCCACCAACTTGGCTACGTTTTTCTGCAGGAGCAGCTAGGTACATTGCAAGTGCAGCACCTGGTAGACCGAACATCATTACTGGGAAGAAACCGTTCATGAATACGCCAGCGCCTTTATCGCCGCCGAAGAAACGGTGTAGGTCGCCAGATTTAACTGTTTCAGTTACTTCTTTAACAGTTGCAACAATTTCTGGGTTAACTGAGTTAGCAAATTCAAATGTGTACTCTTGACCAACAACTAAAGTTTTAGCTAGTGCAGGGTCAACACAAAGTTGAGAGAAGCCTTCTGCAGCAACTACGATCTCTTGACAAGAGCCCATACCGAACCAGAAGTACGAGTTCAGTACATGGTGTAGACCTACTGGGATAAGTGCACGGTTAAGAGTACCGTAAACAAATTGACCGATAGCGCCAGACGTTGAAACTGCGTGAGCAAGTGCATCTAGACCAGATTGAACAGCAGGCCATACAACACCAAAGATTGCGCCAGCAACTAGAGCAAATAGACCAGCCATAATAGGAACTAGACGTTTGCCAGAGAAGAATGCTAGCCACTCTGGAAGACGAGTCGCGTGGAATGCATTGTAAGAGTGACCTGCGATGATACCTGCAAAGATACCGCCGAAGAATGACATATTTACACTAGCATCGATGTTTGTTGCGGTTGCTGTCAGAACAAAGTAAGCAACTGCACCAGCAAGACCTGCTGCGCCGTTACCGTCTTTAGAAAGACCAATAGCTATACCCAAACCAAACAATAATGGTAGTTGACTGAAGATTGCGTTACCAGCAGATGCCATGAATGCGATATCGAGTAAGTCTGGTTGACCCAGACGTAGCAGCAATGCCGCAATCGGAAGCGTTGCGATTGGTAGCATTAACGCCTTACCAAGCTTCTGCGCATATCCTAGAATATTCACCAGTTGTTTCCCCCTATAGGATTTTTTAGAATTCGTTTGAGAAACTTATTTTAGTCGCTCAATTTAGTCCTATTCAGTGTATTCAATTAATTTTGCTCCGCAAATTAAAACCTTACCATTTGTGATCCTAATCACCAGTTTTTACCAAATCCAGAGGTTTTTGCTAGCGAGATCATAAAACTTATTTTATCATTCAAAAAAATGAACATTTATGGATAAAATCCAAATCTAATCATTAGGCAAAAAGATGGTAACTCCGGGCTTATAGAGCACCGTGAATAATCATTATTGATGGACCTAAATGTATAATAAAAATCAATTGTTCATATGTTTTTCAACAACTTAAATCGCTTCTCATTTTGAAGCCGTTTGCCCATAAAAGATAAATCGTTACGTAAATGATGCTCGCAAACTAAGTCCGCATTTAGGTAACGAACGAATTTAAAAGATCTCACGAAATAAGGATTAGCTGACTATGTACGCGCTAAGTAACTGTAAAATTTACACTGGTAGTGATGTTCTAACCGATCATGCTGTTGTAATCGAAAACGAACTGATCAAAAAAGTCTGTCCTATCTCTGAATTGCCAGAAGGAATCGAGCTTCGCGACCTAGACGGAGCAAACCTAAGCCCAGGTTTCATTGACCTACAACTGAATGGTTGTGGCGGTGTAATGCTTAACGATGAGATCACTGCAGAAACCATGCAGATCATGCACAAAGCAAACCTGAAATCTGGCTGTACTAGCTTCCTACCAACGCTTATCACCTCTTCAGACGAAGATATGCGTGCGGTTATTACGGCAGCTCGTGAATACCATAACCAGTACCAAAACCAATCTTTAGGTCTGCACCTTGAAGGCCCTTACCTAAACGTTGCGAAAAAAGGCATCCATAGCGTCGATCACATTCGTAAATCTGACAACGAAATGATTGAGCTTATCTGTGAGAACCGTGACCTTGTTGCAAAAGTAACATTGGCTCCAGAGCTTAACGACCCTGAACACATCGAACGCCTGCACAAAGCTGGCGTTGTCGTTTCTATCGGCCACACCAACGCAACTTACGCAGAAGCGCGTCAAGGTTTCGAATCTGGTATCACGTTCGCCACTCACCTGTTCAATGCAATGACGCCGATGGTTGGTCGTGAGCCTGGCGTTGTTGGCGCGATTTACGATACTCCTGAGGTTTACGCTGGCATTATTGCCGACGGCTTCCACGTTGATTACGCAAACATCAGAATTGCGCATAAAATCAAGGGAGAAAAGTTGGTATTAGTGACGGATGCCACAGCTCCTGCAGGTGCTGACATGGAATACTTTATTTTTGTCGGTAAGAAAGTATATTACCGTGATGGTAAGTGTGTTGATGAAAACGGCACACTGGGCGGCTCAGCTCTGACTATGATTGAAGCAGTTCAGAATACAGTTGAGCACGCTGGTATCGCTTTAGACGAAGCTCTTCGCATGGCTACGCTATACCCAGCTACGGCTATCGGTGTAGAAAGCAAGCTAGGTCGAATCAAAAAAGGCATGGTTGCAAACCTAGCTGTATTTGACCGAGACTTTAACGTTAAAGCGACTGTTGTTAACGGACAATACGAGCACAATTAAGTATGAATGGCGGACAAATAGGTAACGTAGACTTAGTTAAACAACTAAACAGTGCGGCGGTATACCGACTTATAGACCAACAGGGGCCTATCAGTCGTATACAAGTGGCTGATGTAAGCCAACTCGCACCGGCAAGTGTTACAAAAATTACCCGCCAACTTTTAGAGCGCGGCCTAATTAAAGAGGTTGCGCAGCAAGCGTCTACTGGCGGTAGACGCGCTATCTCCCTAACCACAGAAGTAGAGCCTTTTCATTCTGTTGCTGTGCGTTTGGGTCGAGACTACATTCAAATAAGCCTGCATGACCTTGGTGGTCGTGAATTGGCTTTCCAACAGCAAGACCTGAATTATTCAGACCAATCAGACCTTACCCAAGGCTTGGTCAATAACCTCAAAGCTTTCATTGCTGAGCATCAACCAAAGATCGATCAACTGATTGCTATTGGTGTCACGCTTCCAGGCTTGGTTAACCCAACGACCGGTGTTGTTGAGTACATGCCGAATACCGACATCGATAACCTCGCATTAAGCGACATTATTCGCGATACATTCCATGTTGCTTGTTTTGTTGGTAACGATGTTCGTGGAATGGCGCTTGCTGAGCACTACTTCGGTGCAAGTAAAGATAGCCAAGATTCTATTTTGGTCAGTGTTCACCGTGGTACAGGTGCAGGTATTATCGTTAATGGTCAGGTTTTCCTAGGTCATAACCGTAATGTGGGTGAAATTGGTCATATCCAAATTGATCCGCTAGGCGAGCAATGCCAATGTGGTAACTTCGGCTGTCTTGAAACAGTAGCGGCAAACCCAGCTATCGTTGAACGCGTGCAGAAGCTGATTAAACAAGGCTATGAGTCTTCTTTAACAGAGCTTGAGCATATTACGATTCAAGACGTTTGTGACCACGCGATTAATGGTGATGAGCTAGCCAAGCAAAGCTTAGTTCGAGTAGGAAACCAGTTAGGTAAGGCTATCGCGATGACGATTAACTTATTTAACCCTCAAAAAGTTATCATTGCTGGTGATATTACCAAGGCACAAGAGATTGTTTTTCCTGCAATTAAGCGCAATGTAGAGAATCAGTCGTTAACGACTTTCCATAGCGGCCTGCCTATTGTAGCATCACAGATCGATAAACATCCTACGATGGGAGCTTTTGCTATGATTAAGCGCGCCATGCTTAACGGCGTGTTACTGCAGAAGCTTCTCGAAGACTAGAGAAAACAATTCTGATTTTCCGCGGGCCGTGTTTGTATAAACAC
>NZ_JBFRUJ010000024.1:0-6068 GCF_041474575.1 Vibrio sp. 10N.222.51.C5 | reverse complement strand
TGTTTGTATAAACACGGCCCGTTTTTTTAAGCTAGGGAACTACAACAACAAGTTATGGAACTTATATTAATATCCACTGCGTTTATCGCAGGATTTATTGCTTTAAAGTGTCACCTTCCCCCATTAGTTGGTTTTTTGGTTGCAGGCTTTGGGCTTTTTGCCTTTGGCTTTGAAACCAATGACACCATCATTACTTTAGCTGACCTTGGTGTCACGCTGCTTCTATTTACTATCGGCTTAAAGCTCGATATCAAAACCCTACTCTCTAAAGAGATCTGGGCTGGCGCGACAATCCACAACCTTTTGTCCACTCTGTTTTTCGCCGTCGCCCTGTTTGGCTTTAAGTTCTTAGGTATTTCATCGCTAGCTGCCATGTCGGTAGAACAGATCGTTCTGCTCGGTTTTGCTCTTTCATTCTCTAGTACTGTATTTGCGGTTAAGACTCTGCAAGAGAAAGGCGAAATGAATGCGACCTACGGAACGTTAGCGATTGGTATCTTGGTCATGCAGGATATCTTCGCCGTAGTATTCTTAACGGCTTCTACGGGCAAAATACCTGAGTGGTATGCAATTGCTCTGTTTGCCCTACCCTTATTACGCCCACTGTTCTACAAAGTGCTCGATTGGGTTGGTCACGGTGAGATGCTGGTTCTTTCCGGCATCTTCTTCGCATTAGTCGTCGGTGCTGGTTTATTCCATTTGGTTGGTGTGAAACCAGATTTGGGGGCTCTTGTTCTAGGTATGTTACTTGCTGGTCACCCAAAAGCCTCAGAATTATCAAAGTCGCTGTTTAACCTTAAAGAACTTTTCCTTGTCTGTTTCTTCTTGAATATTGGTCTGTCAGAGCAACCAACCATTCAAGGCTTTATGCTCGCAATCTTGTTCTTGCTGATGCTGCCAGTGAAAGGTGTTCTCTACTTCTTGGTACTCAACCGCTTCAAGTTCCGTGTTCGAACGTCTCTACTTGCCTCGCTATCACTGTTTAACTATAGCGAGTTTGGCCTCATCGTTGGTGGTCTCGCCTTCAAGATGGGTTGGATGTCGGGTGATATCTTAGTTGCCGTTGCCATTGCAGTTTCACTGTCTTTTCTAATCGCTGCTCCTTTAAACCGAGCTGGTCATAAGCTTTATCAGCAGTCAGGTAAATGGCTAAAAGAGCATGCGTCAGAAAAGCTTCACCGACGTGATAAGCGAATTGACCCTGGTCGTGCCCAAGTGCTTATTCTAGGTATGGGCCGAATTGGTACCGGTGCTTATGACGAATTACGTACTCGCTATGGCAAGGTCAGCCTAGGTGTAGAAGTGCGTGAAGAAGCCGCGCACAACCACAGAAGCCAAGGCAGAAACGTGATTTCTGGCGACGCGACTGACCCAGATTTCTGGGAGCGAATTCTAGATACAGCAAACGTAAAGCTGGTGATTTTGGCAATGCCTCACCACCAAGGTAATCAAACCGCTTTAGAACAATTAAAGTCACGTAACTTTAAAGGCCAAATTGCGGCTATTGCTGAATATCCCGATCAACTCGAAACACTGAAAGAGAATGGCGTTGATGCGGCATTTAACATTTACAGCGAGGCTGGTAGTGGTTTTGCTCGCCACGTTTGCGAACAGTTAAATCCAAATATCAATAAAATCTAGTATTAGACAGTGTTCAACTAAACCTCTCAAAACTGCCTATTTTTCGCACTTTTGAGAGGTTTTTGTTTAAAAAACCAACCGCAATTAAACATCACACACCAAAAGCACATAAAAATTAGATAATTTCTAACAGAACACCCTTTATATTATTTTTTTGCTCACATCCGGTTGCTTTTTTTAGCCAGAATGGCAAATTGAATGCAGTTGATTTGGAAATTATTTAAGAGGAAGTTCTATGTGTTCAGTATTTGGCATTCTCGACATTAAAAGTGATGCCGCAACACTTCGCCCTATTGCTTTAGAAATGTCTAAGAAGCTTCGTCACCGTGGTCCAGACTGGTCTGGTATCTATGCTGGTGAAAAAGCAATCCTTGCTCATGAACGTCTTGCTATTGTTGGCTTGAACAGTGGTGCTCAACCACTATACAGTCAAGACAAAAAGCACATTCTTGCAGTAAACGGTGAAATTTATAACCACAAAGAACTTCGTGCACGCTATGAAGATAAGTACCAGTTCCAGACTGATTCTGACTGTGAAGTTATCCTAGCGCTATACCAAGAGATGGGTGCAGACCTTCTAGAAGAGCTTAACGGTATTTTCGCATTCGTTTTATACGACGAAGAGAAAGACGAGTACCTAGTGGGCCGCGACCATATTGGTATCATCCCGCTTTACCAAGGTTACGATGAGCACGGCAACTACTACGTGGCTTCAGAGATGAAAGCATTGGTTGAAGTATGTAAGACGATCAGTGAATTCCCTCCAGGTAGCTTCTACTCTTCGAAAGATGCTGAACCTCAACGCTACTACATCCGCGATTGGAACGAGTACGCTGCGGTACAAGGCAACAGCACAAGCAAAGAAGAACTGACTGAAGCGCTAGAAGCAGCCGTTAAACGTCAACTAATGACTGACGTTCCTTACGGTGTACTTCTATCTGGTGGCCTGGATTCATCAATTACTTCAGCAGTTGCAAAACGCTTTGCGGCAATGCGTATCGAAGATGATGAGCAATCTGAAGCTTGGTGGCCACAACTGCACTCGTTCGCTGTTGGTCTTGAAGGCGCACCAGACCTTATCGCTGCTCGTGAAGTTGCGGACAAGATCGGAACTGTGCACCATGAGATGACTTACACTATTCAGGAAGGCCTAGACGCAATCCGTGACGTTATCTACCATATCGAAACTTACGATGTAACGACGATTCGTGCATCAACGCCAATGTACTTGCTGGCTCGTAAGATCAAAGCGATGGGCATCAAGATGGTACTTTCAGGTGAAGGTGCTGATGAAATCTTTGGTGGTTACCTGTACTTCCATAAAGCGCCAAACGCGAAAGAGTTCCACGAAGAGACAGTACGTAAACTGCTTGCTCTAAGCATGTTCGACTGTGCTCGTGCAAACAAATCGCTAGCGGCATGGGGTGTTGAAGGCCGTGTACCATTCTTGGATAAAGAGTTCATCGATGTCGCAATGCGTCTGAACCCTGAAGATAAGATGTGCGGTAACGGTAAGATGGAGAAACACATCCTGCGTGAGTGTTTTGAAGACTACCTACCAGATTCAATCGCATGGCGTCAAAAAGAGCAGTTCTCTGATGGTGTTGGCTACGATTGGATTGATACATTGAAAGCAACGGCTGAAGCAAAAGTAACGGATCAACAAATGGAAGCTGCTAAGTTCCGTTTCCCTTACAACACGCCAACAACCAAAGAAGGTTATGCTTACCGTGAAATCTTTGAGGAGCTATTCCCTCTAGAATCTGCGGCAGAGTGTGTACCTGGTGGTCCTTCAGTTGCTTGTTCATCAGCGAAAGCGATTGAGTGGGATGAGTCATTCAAAAACTGTGTCGACCCATCAGGCCGTGCAGTACAAGCCGTTCACAACGATGCTTACAACGCTTAGAGCGTTTTGAACAAATCCTAAAGACTAAAAAAGGCGCATTATGCGCCTTTTGTTTTAAGCCTATTTTTATTACTGCAGTTATGCGCGAGCTTGTAGTGCTTCGTTCTCAATACTGATTGGAACGACTTGGCTGATCATTTTCACCAGCATAATCGATCGAGCCTCACCGTCTTTCTGATCGAAAATAGCTTCAACCCCAGCAAATTGGCCACTCTGAATCTTAACTACCTGTCCAGATTCAAACTCAACACAACAATCTTCCACTTCGTTACTGCAGCACTTCTCAAACTCTTTAAGTTCAAACACCAAGTCTCCTTGGACCTCGTGCGGCAGTGAACCGAACTTAATAAAGTCCACAACGCCACGTGTTGAACGAACGGTCGTGAAGCTAGGACCTTGCTCATAGTCGAAGCGAACAAAGATGTAAGACGGAAACAGCGGTTCTTTGACCTGCTTTTCTTTCCCTCTCACCACCTTTTCGACTTCTATTTGAGGGTAAAAGCACTCTACCCCCTGATTCTCTAAGTGCTGCTGAGCGCGTTTTTGATCACCACGCTTACAGTAAAGCAAATACCAACGTTTCATTTGACTAGCCATTTTATATTTTTAGATATTTTACCACATGCCTAAAACGGTTAAATCACCATTAATAAAATGAATCGTTGCTAACGAAAAATAATGCGTAGCAGACCAATTTATCAACAAAAAGTTATAGGTGTCGGAGTGGTTAAGCATTGTACAGAGATCATTTAGAGATCAAAAGACTCATTGTTGTAAGCATATGTATGCCCCACCTAATGCGCATGCCACTCCCTTCAAACTCAAAATGATACACCAGAGCAATATATCTAAAGATTTTAATTCAACACAACTTTAATGAAGGTTATTAACCAACCAACTCAAATCTGGAAAATTAGTTTGCAGCACATCTAAAATGGGCAACATCAAAAATAAAGATATTTAATATCAACACCTTAGTTAAACCAAGTTGTCGTGACCATAAAATAAGTCTATTGCAGACTTTTATCCCACTGTGTATACATGAATGACTATAAAATCTTTTAATACCTAAAATTAGTAAAACTTATGCCAAGCAACCACAACATCTTTGGCCACCCTAGAGGCCTATTTCTACTTTTTAGCACAGAGCTATGGGAACGTTTCTCTTACTATGCGATGCGTGCCATCCTTGTCTTATTTTTGACTGACACTACCCTCAACGGTGGACTGGGTTGGTCAACGAAAGACGCACTCGATCTCTACGGTATTTACACCGGCTTAGTCTACATCACACCATTAATTGGTGGCTGGATTGCCGATAACTACCTAGGTCAGCGTAAATCAATTATGATTGGCGGTGTATTGATGGCACTTGGCCAATTTACAATGGCTCTACCTAACGGCTTCATCGGTTTAGACCAAGTGAACGCGCTGTACCTTGGTTTAGCACTGCTAATCAGTGGTAACGGTATGTTTAAGCCGAACATCTCAACCATGGTTGGCGATCTGTACCAAGAAGGCGATAACCGCCGTGACGGTGCTTTCACCATTTTCTACATGGGCATCAACTTAGGTGCGCTGCTTGGTGGCTTAATTTCAGGTGCTGCTGTCGATTCATTCGGTTGGAAAGCAGGTTTCCTAGCCGCTGGTATTGGTATGGTTATTAGCTTGATCATGCAAGTGACAATGGCTCAGTCTTGGTTGGGCAACATCGGTTCTGTACCTGCTGCTGCAAGAGCGAAAGCACTAAACAAATCTAAAGAAAAAGCGCCACTGACCAAAGAAGAGTTCGACAGACTAAAAGTGATTCTTATCATGGGTCTGTTCGTGATTGTTTTCTGGGCGGGCTTTGAACAAGCTGGCGGCCTAATGAACATCTACACTCAACAATATACTGACCGTATGATTGGTGGCTTTGAAGTTCCTGCTGCGTGGTTCCAATCTTTGAACCCATTCTTCATCATTACACTTGCTCCAATCATTGCTGCGTTCTGGGTGAAACTGGGTAAGCGTGAACCCAACTCTCCTGTTAAGTTTGCAATGGCATTGTTCTTCTTAGCACTGGGCTTTGTGTGCATGATGGGCGCGGTAATGGAGCAAGGCGGTGACCTAACCGTGAAAACATCAATGCTATGGCTAGTCGGTGCTTTCTTCTTCCATACCCTTGGTGAGCTTTGTCTATCGCCTATTGGCCTGTCGTTGGTCACTAAGTTAGCTCCGCTTCGCCTAGCATCATTGATGATGGGTGCATGGTTTGGCTTCAATGCGGTGGCAAACTACGTGGCAGGCCTGGTCGGTTCTCACGTTGGTGAGCTTGGTGCTATGTCAATCTTCAGTGGTATTGCTATCACAGCAACGGTGAGTGCCATATTACTGCTGCTTTGTGCTGGTAAGCTTGTATCATGGATGCATGGTGTAGAAACCAACATGACGCTTGAAGCAGAACCAAAAGCAGAAACTTCGGTCGCTTAATAGCTAGATCGATTTCAAGAAGAAACATCATGTCTCGTCCTAAAATACG